>JABGOW010000094.1 GCA_018645275.1 Verrucomicrobiota bacterium | reverse complement strand
GGGCTGCCCTCCAAGTTCGGCAAGAATAGCGTCCTTTGCTCTGGACGCAAGTGGCTAGCGCCCGTGTGTGCCTCAGTCACCCGCCAGGCCATGTAGGCGCTCCGGAACATGAAGTCCCCCGATGAGAATCCCGTCCCCTCTGGCAGTCGTGCCACCCATCTGCCGGGAACGGGAGGAGGAGGCAAGTATGCAGAGGTCGCCGAACGGTGGTTGCGAGGCGAGAGTAAAGCGCACGGCGTATCTCCGGCTGACTCTGCGCAGCCTATCAAGTCGCATCGGATGGCAAGCTATCGTGGTGCCGACTAGACTCCGCGCAGATAGTGGTTCTTCCCACCATCGTGCGCATGATCAAGCAGACAGCCCACTCCTTCGCATCGCAGGAGCAGATCGTCGCGTTCCTCAACGAGAACGACTTGGGGACTGCCACGGCAGTTCGACAGCAGATCGATCCCGGTGTTGTTCAGCACCGGCCGCAGTGGGAGATCTTCCGGAACGCCATGCAGAGCATCGCGGCCGCCTCTACTGCGTGAAGTTGGCTCGGCTCGATGGGACCGTGGCCTACCAGTCCCGATTGGAAGCATCATCGACTGGGTCGTCAGACTCATCTCTCTCAAGTTCATCGTCCGCCAACTGTCCCCCGAACATCTCCTCGGAGAGATCATCGAGGGACTCAGCTGGCTCAGCGGGAAGCCTGTTCCTGAATGCCTCGGGGAGGCGCACTTGGCCCCGATGGGCCTGGTCAAGGAACGACACTTGGTTGTCCAACATCACCTCGAACAGATCTTTGTTACGAGGCAGCTGCACCTGATGGTATTGGTTGTGCCAACCATGTACGAGGATTTCATAGGCCAAGAGCCATTCGGAGGAGTTCAGGACTCCGTCGTCCCAAGAATTCACAATGCCATTCACCAGCCTCCGCAGGGGGATGTTCCGGTCGTAGATGAGCTTTGTGACAAGGATTCTTGAGGCTATGTCTCCTTTAGTCAGAACTTCCTCGGCCAACTGGGATTCCAGCGTGATTCCGAACTTCAGGAAGCCATAGATGATCCACGAAAGCTCAGACGTGACCCCACGTCTCAGCAGACTCCACGCCTTCCTGTTAAGAGCTGACTTGAAATCCTGCTCCCGGAACGGCATGCCGATGTGCCGGTTTTGGAACGGAAACCTGGCACATCCACCGTCCTTTGCACGAGTCGCACGCGGATTTCTGCCGGTAGGCGGCCCCACTGACTCTTGGTCCATCCCTTCCCGGGAGTCCTTGGACGCTGCCACACCTGCACTCTGTCTCTCGGCCCCAAGCGCCGCCCCTTGCGCCAGTCCACCTTACGAGCCCCATGTAGACGATACACTCCGTCAACTCCGCGTTGCAGAAGCGCTGCGATACAAGCATAGGAACCAAACGCACGGTCGCCCAGAATGACATCGCCCGGCGGAAGCAAATCCCACAACTTGCGCCACAGCCTCGTTTCGTGGTCATGCTTGTTGCCTTCCTCCCAGCCCAGCAGCGTTCCGGAGTGCAGGCAGAAGAGCCCAGTCAGTTTCAGCTCGGGGAAGCCACAGCCCGACTTCATGTTGCTGCTCTGTGGCCACTGAGCTTGGTTTGCGGGGGTGTCAGCTGCCGACAAGCCCGTGCCATCGACCACCTTGACGTGGCGGCCATGCCATAGCATCGAGGTCGACACACAGCCCGAAATCCGCGAACACATGCCCTCGAAAATGCTGATCAACACGTTCATAGGCAACCTCTTTCGGGCCTTGCTGTAGGCGCCCGGTTTGGAGCTTGGCACCGCCCGGCCCTTGTTGACCATCCAGCTCTGGATCGTGGCCACAGCACCCCGACACCCCAAGCCCGACAGTGTTTGGAGAAGAAAGCCCCAGAACACGACCTCCAGGCTGAAGACCCGATTGCGGCTATTCGCTTTCGACTTGGCCGGTGCCAGAAACGAACTGTCAACCCAAGGAGAGAACAACGAACGCAGTTCTCCCAGTTCCCTGCGGGCCTTATCTGCCAACTCCGCCCTGATGCGCTTCAGGCGCGGCATACGGGGACGGCCAAAACGCCATGGAAAACCGGGAAGCAATGGGCTACTGTTTCGCTGCATGCTTGGGGCTCCTTCTGTTGTTGCTGCACACACCAACGTTGGACCCCAAACATGCACTTCGTTCAGCTGTTTGACTACCTCTTAGAAGCTCTTAAGTCAACGCCATTCGAGTCTAACGCGTCTGCCGATTCCGCCACTCTGGCACGAAGTGAAGACGCATAATGTAGCAAGTCACAGGGCGATTGCAGTCGAGGGTGGGCCGCAGGCGTGTTCAACCGACGCGTGCCAGATTTTTCCGCCTCGGCGGACCGGCCTGAGGCCGGGAGTCCAGCGCGTCTGCCGATTCCGCCACTCCGGTACGAAGTGTAGACGCAGAATGTAGCAAGTCACAGGGCTATTGCAGTCGCGGTTCTGAGCTTGACAGTCACCAAGAACGTGGGTGGAGACTGAGGTGAAACACGACAGAACTGGCTGCTGCTGGTCGTGACCTCCATCATCGTCTCCACGGTCATCTCAAACCCTTGCCCAGTATCAGTCGGGCGTGATGGCCGCGCTAGGAGCCTGTCGGACTTGGGCTCTGCGGGACCGGGTTCTTGGACGCTTTGGGGCCCTGTGCCTTGTGCCCCTCGGGGGGATTCCTCGTCCAGTCGACCATCGTTGGGCGTTCTATGCGGTCAGTCTTCTCCGACAGGCGGCTGTCGTCACCTTTGGACGGGACGTGGACCGTTTCCGGTCGCGCTTTAGGCTTTGGTGAGTCCAAAGAGGCGCTTAACGTTGTAGGCAAGGCAGACCAGTTCCCATTCGCCGTTGACCTTTCCCAGGCTGCGTATTCTGGGGCATTCCGAACAGCCATTCCGTTTCAAATCGAACACCCGTTCCGGAGGTAACCGAA
>JABGOW010000065.1 GCA_018645275.1 Verrucomicrobiota bacterium | reverse complement strand
GGTGTCGATATCGACAAGGTGATGAAGGCCGAAGCGGTTTTCAAGGATTGTATGAAGGATTACTTCCTTCCGCCGGAGGCAACCATGGTGGAGCCCATGATCCCGTGGAGCCCCATGCCCGGTGGTGCGCTCACTGCCAACACGCAGATGCTGCGTGACAACGGCATCATGGACAAGTACCCGGCCATTATCACCGCAATGGGCGAAGTTGTGCGACGGGGTGGATTTGGAACGTCGGTTACGCCTGTATCTCAGTTCTATTTCCAGCAGGCTTTCAATAACGTCATGTTTGGCCCCTGGGAGAAAATTGCCGAGGGATATGGCAAGATGGTTTTGGGCTATTTTGGCCGGACCCCGGTTGAACCGGATGCTGAGATCATGGCGATTGCTTCAAAGCAGCTCGACCTTGAGCCGACCACACAGACTCCAATCCAAATCAACGACTCCGACCCGAAAAAGGGACTGGCCGCTGCCGGCAAGCTGCTTGATGCCGCAGGGCTTGAGAAGACGGAGGAGAATCTCTTCATTGCCGCGGCCTGCAAGGACAAGGGAATTGCTTACCTGCTTGGTGATGCCAAGCTTGGGGTTCGCAAAACGTTGAAGCACGAGAAGCCGGCGCAGTCTAAGAGTGAGGGTCCGGAAGGATACACCGTCAGCGTAGACGGCAAGGCGTATGCCGTATTCCTTGATGGCCCGCAGGCGGTCGTCAACGGCAAAACCTACCAAATTGACGTCGAAGAAGGTGCCAGCGGATCGCGGGCCGTGCCGACAAACAAGAAGCAAGCGGCAACGGCGGATGCGCAGTCCATCAAGGCCCCCATGCCGGGGACTGTGGTGCGGGTATGCTGCGAAGTTGGGGAGAGCGTGAAGTCCGGTGACGAGATACTGGTCCTGGAAGCCATGAAGATGGAGGCTCCGATCAAGGCCCCCTGTGACGGTACCGTCAGTTCGATCGCCGTCGCACAGGGCGACCAGATTACTAGCGGACAGATTCTCGCGTATATCAACTAATTATGCGGTTAGGTTGCTCCATATGAGATCCATGTTCATATTCTCGCGTATGCGCACACTGCTGTTGGCAGGAGTGCTGTTAGCCATGACGTTCACAGTGGCTTCGGCTGCCGCGGCTGAGTCAGGTTCTGAGCCCGGTGTGGGGGATGCCGTCCGCGAGCTCTACCGGTCGACCGGCGTCTACGGATTCGTTCATGGTGAAGAGCATGCTGCCGATCATGCGTCAAACGGCATCCTGCCCGGCGGGCTTGGACAGCTTGTGATGATTGGCGTGGGATGCCTGCTCATCTACCTTGCCATCGTGAAGAACTTCGAGCCGCTGCTGCTATTGCCGATCGGATTTGGTGGCATTCTTGCGAACATTCCGCTGGCGGGGATTGCGTCCGAGGGCGGTGTCCTGCGTGGAATCTATGAGTTCGGAATCGTTCCCCCTGGGTTGTTTCCGCTCCTGATTTTTATGGGTGTCGGTGCCATGACGGACTTTGGCCCTCTGATTGCAAATCCGAAAACAGCCCTTCTGGGTGCCGCCGCGCAATTCGGGATTTTCTTCTCGCTGCTGGGGGCTCTCTACCTCTCGAACCTCCTTCCCGCGATAGATTTCTCGCTGAGCGATGCGGCTGCGATTGGCATCATTGGTGGAGCAGATGGTCCAACGGCGATCTTCCTTGCCGGGCGCCTTGCCCCTGACCTGCTGGGTGGGATCGCGGTGGCTGCTTATTCTTATATGGCCCTCGTGCCGATTATTCAGCCGCCGATCATGAAGCTCTTCACCACGGAAGCCGAGCGCAAGATCGAGATGAAACAGCTTCGGCATGTTTCGCGCGTCGAGAAAATCATCTTTTGCTTCATCGTGATGGGGCTCTGCATCCTGTTGCTACCGTCAGCAACTCCCTTGATCGGCATGCTGATGTTCGGCAACCTGATCAAGGAATCTGGTGTTGTCGAGCGACTCTCAAAGACGGCTTCCAACGAGCTGATCAACATTGTGACGATTCTCCTTGGGTTGGCCGTCGGATCAAAACTCCAGGCGGATAAGTTCCTCGCGTGGGAGACCCTTGGCATCCTCGCGCTTGGTCTGGTTGCCTTCTGTATTGGTACCGGATCCGGGGTGCTTCTGGCGAAGCTGATGAACCTCTTTACTCGAGAGAAAATCAATCCCCTGATTGGTGCGGCCGGAGTCTCGGCGGTCCCTATGGCAGCCCGAGTCGTCAACAAAGTCGCCTTGGACGAGAATCCCCACAACTTCCTGCTCATGCACGCGATGGGACCCAATGTGGCTGGCGTCATCGGATCTGCCGTTGCGGCTGGCGTTCTGCTGCGCCTTTGCCAGCTCTTTGCGGGCTGAGTTGAAACACAGCGCATCCTGAGATATGCTCCTTCAAAAGCAGGAGGACTCCATGATCCGAAAAGCAGATCAGATGATTGCTGAACTGTGCCCGAATATGCGAGGGGGCACTGGTACGGTCACCATTGAGAAGATGTTCTTGCCCGAAGAGATGACGGCAAACTCACGGCTTTGCGCCAGACTTACACTTCCGCCTGGCGCCAGCATTGGCTCGCACCAGCATCTGAAGGAAGATGAAGTCTACGTGATTACTCAGGGCTGCGGCATTCTTGACGACGGGCAGTGCGAGACGCTTGTCTCGGTTGGCGACGCGGTACTGACGGGAAATGGCGAGAGTCATTCGATCCGGAATGACGGAGATGCCCCGCTTGAGATTACGGCTGTCATCATGTGCTATTGACATGTTCTGGGTTCCCTCGTTCCCCATCATCCTTTGGGCTATGGGGGATAGACCGGGTTTCACGCTCGAGGGGATGGTTCCGGGTTTGAGGGTTGTGGGTACTGTCAAACGTTCAATGAAAAGCTATGAAAACGGAGAGAGCTCTTAGTCGAAATACTTAGTCCCCACACCTAGTCGGAT
>JABGOW010000306.1 GCA_018645275.1 Verrucomicrobiota bacterium | reverse complement strand
CCGCTGCCTACCCGTTCAATCGTCCGCTCCTGCAAGGCTCGCAACAGGCGGACCTGTACCGATGGCGCAATATCACCAATCTCGTCGAGGAACAGTGTGCCGCCGTTGGACATTTCGAAGCGCCCCTTGCGTTGATGCATCGCGCCCGTGAACGATCCCTTTTCATGCCCGAATAGCTCACTCTCAATCAGGTTCTCAGGTAAAGCCGCACAGTTCACACATACGAACGGGTTGTTGCGTCGGGAGCTGCTGTAGTGAATGGCCTGGGCAACCAGTTCCTTGCCCGTACCAGATTCACCCCGAATCAGGACGGTGGCCATGCTGTCGGAGACCTGCGCGATCTGCTCGTAGACATGGCGCATACTGCTGCAGTTGCCGATCATGTTGTCGGGACGGCAGCGATCACCAAGCTGTTCGCGCAGACGCCGATTCTCTGCCATGAGGCTATCGCGTTCTTCAACTTCCTCCCGGATACGCGCGACACCGTCGGCAAGAAGACCGCTGACGAGCTGAAGGAAGCTCAGGTCGTGCTCGAGCTCTTCCCGGGGGGCGCAGGGGCGGGTGATGCTTATTGTGCCGATAACCCGGCGTTGATGCACGATGGGAGTGCAGAGGAAGGCGACCTCTGATTCTGTCTGAGATGCGGCGCGGTTCAAGAAGTCCGGGTCGCTCGATATATCTGGAATCAGAGCCGCCGTGGCGCTTTGGGCTACGCGTCCGGTAATGCCCTCTCCCCATTTGTATTGCCCCCGGTGCCGCTCTTTGGCGGACAGTCCGCGCGATGCCTCTATGGCCAAGATATCGCTGTCCGGTCTTCGGAGCGTCAGTGTCCCGCGTGACAGCCCCATCTCGGTCTCCATGATATCCAATACATCGTTCAGGAGAGATGATACATCATGCTGTTGCGCCATCCTCTGCGAGATTCCACAGAGAATACTCATCTCGAGTTCGGCCCTATCCCGTTTTGTGCTTCCTGTTTTCATGCGACAATAATGTCATTCATAGGGCTTGCGGTCAACAGTATTGTAGCACATGAAAGCATACAAGACAGTAACGTCCTGCTTTATGCATAGCGTAAGTGTCTACTGGCACTGGTGTTAGGCATATTTGGATCGGTATACTTCTTGAGTTGGCACGGGTTCTGCGAAAGGGCAGACCATGGCACACGAACGCAGCGTTCGAGCCGAGAGCAGAACCTTGGAGGGTGAACTGATGAAAGTGAAGAGGTCGAAGACGGCAGCAGTGGCGGTATTTGCGCTAACACTAGGCATGGCGGTTCCAGCCATTGCGCAGGGGGGCACCGAAAGTGAGCCGGTCGGTCCGACTGCGGCTGAGGCGATGTTCACGGCGAACAATATCTGGATGATGGTTTCCATATTTCTTGTTTTCATTATGCATTTGGGATTTGCAACTGTGGAGACAGGGCTGACCCGCGCCAAGAACACGGTGAACATCCTGTTCAAGAACACGGCTATTGTGTCGATCGGGCTGCTGACCTATACGCTGATTGGTTTCAACCTGATGTATCCGGGCGAGAGCTGGGTGCTGCCTGGATTCCTTGGATTTGGAGGCTTGGGCGTTGGTGCGCCCGAGGGGGCGGCGGGGCTAATTGACTATGCCGACGGCGCCTATACCTACTGGACAGATTTTCTCTTTCAGGGCATGTTCGCGGCCACGGCGGCTACAATTGTTTCCGGCGCAGTTGCCGAACGCATCAAGCTCGGGCCATTCCTTGTCTTCAGTGCAATCTATGTGGCACTGGTCTACCCCTCCGTCGGGTCTTGGGTGTGGGGTGGAGGCTGGTTATCCGAAAAGGGGTTCCACGACTTTGCCGGCTCAACGCTGGTTCACTCTGTTGGCGGCTGGGGGGCACTGGCCGGCATCATGCTGCTTGGTGCTCGCAAGGGTAAATACGTGAATGGCAAGGTTAAGGCAATTATGGGACACAATATGCCGCTGCTGACCATTGGCGTGTTCCTGCTGTGGCTTGGATGGTTCGGGTTCAACGGTGGTTCGGTGCTCTCCGGCGATCCCGGTGCGGTGTCCTATGTTCTGGTAACCACTTCGCTGGCGGCGGCGGCGGGAATCATGGGGTCCATGGCAACAACATGGATTATCCACAAGAAGCCAGACCTTACCATGGTGCTCAACGGTTCGCTGGCGGGCCTGGTGGGCATCACCGCCGGCGCGGACGTGCTGTCTGTCAAGGTTGCGATCCTGGTCGGCCTCATCTGCGGGGTTGTCGCGGTACTGTCTGTAATGTTCTTTGACCGTTTGAAACTCGACGATCCGGTCGGTGCTACCACAGTTCATCTCGTGTGCGGCATCCTCGGAACACTGTTCGTAGGGGTCTTCAGCCCGGAATTCAAGGTTTCGGTTCAGTTACTCGGTATACTGGCCTACGGTGCGGTCTGCTTCCCGCTTGCCATGCTGATATTCGGCGCGCTGAAAGCGACCGTCGGCATCCGCGTAAGCGAAAGAGAAGAGCTCCAAGGGCTTGATATCGGCGAGCACGGTATGGAGGCCTACAGCGGATTCCAGTTCTTCACCAACACCTAACACATCATAGGAGAAAGCCATGAAACTGATTATTGCATACATACAGCCCGAAGCTCTCACGCCGGTCAAACAGGCGCTCTTCGATGCGGAGGTCCACAAGATGTCGGTGAGCAACGCCTTGGGATGCGGCCAGCAGAGGGGCTATCACGAGACCTACCGCGGCGCGGATGTCGAGGTGAACCTTCTCAAAAAGGTGCGCATGGAGATTGCCGTGAACGCCGAATTCGTGGACGCCACGGTTGAGGCCATCATCAAGGGTGCCCGTACTGACAGCATCGGAGACGGCAAGATCTTTGTTATGGATCTTCAGGAGTGTATCCGAATCCGAACGGGCGAAACAGGAAACGAAGCAATAGGGTAGCAGGCACCGTAACCAGTGCGGATAGCAAGGAGTACATTGAGATGAAAAAGAA
>JABGOW010000532.1 GCA_018645275.1 Verrucomicrobiota bacterium | reverse complement strand
CTATTCCGCCTCAATCAGCGTTTTCATACTTTTCATTAAACTTTTGACAGTACCTGTCTGCAGTTCTTCACGCTCCGTCCCGACAGCCGTCGGGGTTCAAGCACTCGAATCCAAAGCGGTGACTTCGTCACCGCACTCCATATCCCATATATTTGGTCACCCTCTAAATGTGAGGACTGTCTGCTTGTTACGGGCAGGCTATTCCATGGTGAATATGAGTATTCTCTTGGAGCCCGTCAGTTGCCCGGTGCCAAGGTTTCCGTCGTCCAGAATTTCGTCAATTCGCTCGAGGAGTTCGATATTCCCCTTGCGAATGCCGACGATTCTGATCTGAGCGGATATATTGCCCCGCCGGATCTGCCTCCGAGTGGGCCCCAGCCACCTCCAGTAGCCCCCGACGGGGGTCGGAGCACTGAACTGCTTGCTGTCGACATAGCCGTCAACCCCGGACGGCAGCCGGGTGCGGGCTGCGCGAGTGGCCCATTGCCCGGTCTCGGCAGCGTGCATGGTGAATCCGTCGCTGTACGCGCGAAAGCCGCTCGCGGTGACGGTGGCAAGAGAATCGAGCCTCGCCTGCTTGAATGCGGGGATCGCTAAGACGTTCAGAAGCGCGATGGTTAACACCACGAACATGATCTCGCCCAGCGTGAATCCGCTGTCTTTGCGTCGTCTATTCATGGCGCCCTCCTTTCGTCAGAGCGGCTATCAGGTCTGCTGGTATGCTCGCACGGGTCAGTGTCTCGCCGTCCAGCAAGAGCTGACCAGCGGCTGTCGTCGCCACCGGATCAATGCCATCCATCACAACGAAAACCTCGCCTTCTATGATGCCGAACTCGTAGGGTTCGACTTGAATCTGCATGAAGTCGTCGAGGTCCTCCCATTCGGATGCCACATAGATCCCCGCTTTTCCGTCTCGGCTGAGAGTCAGGACGGTTCGCTCGGGTTCATTGTCACTCCAGAAGACGCCGGTGTAGTCGGTTTGCAGACGTTCCAAGCGTACCGTTTCCGTCACCGGTGTGTACTCTAGGGGATCGGTGAAACTGTAGTATCCCGACAGCACAAGGATGAGCTGAAGGATCAGAGTGACGCCCAGCATGCACCCCAGGAGCAGACCCGCTCGGCTTGGCGATTTCACCGCCTTCATATGTGGCGTGCAAGGTGCAGCGGTGGTGTCCACAGCGTTGAGGCGTTTGCACACCTCCTCCGGAGTCACGGCATCGCCAAGCCCTTCCTCGCTCGATTGCGCTGCGAAGTGGAGTTCTCCCGCAGAGAGCGAGACCAGAGAGTCTCGATCCCCTGCCTGAATTCTCAACCGGGGAGCAAAATCGTCCTCCTCGATCGTGGTGGATGACAACCGACACAGCAGTTCAAGAAGCTCTGCATCGCTGAAATCGCCGGCATGCCTCATTCCGTGCTGTGGGGATGCGCTCGTGAAGTCGTCACTGAATCCCGTCGAAAACACTCTATAGCTCATGGTCCCTCCTCTCCGTCTCGGCTAAGCGCACAAACGCGCACCCGACTGCGGCCAGTATGTCGCGATTGCAGGTGGTCGTAAAGGAGAAGATCGTGAGGGCCTTTCCCCGTTCTCGCGGGCAATCCATATTGGAGATCCTTCGTCCCGACGTACGTCGGGATCAGGATGACAAGTCTCTAGGGGCCTCTGTCATGCCGAGCTTGCCGAGGCATCTCTGCCGCATGGCAAGCGCGTTTTTCCGTTCCTCTTGCTGATGGGGGGACGCCTCTTGTCTGCCGTGTCTATTGACGAATCACTAGAAAATGGGGGGCTGGATGATCGAGGGAATGGCCTTCTACTCCTCTTCTTGAACCTACCGCTACGGCACACGGACACAGGCGGTTTCGCGGAGCCAGGCTTTGCTGTTGTCGGGCAGTTTGGCATGCACCCAACCGTTTTGTACCTCGATCCACTGGAACTCTGTGGCGGCATGGAGGAGGGTTTCGTATGCCATGCCGTAAGCGTAGCCCGGGCCAAGCCTGGCTTCCGTCGTCTGGATCACGACGCCTTCTGCGGGAAGCAGCTGTGTCGTGACCAGGGACAGGGAGAGGAGTAGCGCAGCAAGGCCCAGCGCAATCCAAATGCGTCGGGGGATGCGCTTGCCAACTGCCCGCCTTGCGAGAAAGAGCAACCAGCCTGCCGTATAGAGCAGGGCTAGGAGTCCGCCGCGAATGGCCGGGCTCCAGCGGCCAAACTGTATCCAGAATGATGAGAGCTTGGCGAAGGGGTGCGCCCAGGAGCGGATTCCTTTTGCGTTACCGTGCGGTATTCCGACTACATCTGCTCGCTGACTGCGAATGAATGCGATGCTCTGGCGCAGCTCTGTATTGAATGGACTGCGGCTTTCCTCCGCACGGTAGTTGGCGAGGGCCCTGCCGTGGTCTGCAGCGAAGAACCAGCTGTTTCCGGCATTGAAGAAGGCCTGCTCCGCTTCGAATCCAAGGGCAGCTTCTGTGAACAGCGGCTTTGCCTCATCGGGTTTCGAAGCATGGATCTCCATCGCCTGCGCGAAGCGCTCGTCGGGGGTTACCCCCTGACCCGTGATGGGCAGGAGCAAACAGGGGATGATAACCAGCAGTCGAATCGCCCGCTCCAGGCGCTGTACCAAGGCGCGTGTTGAAGGGCGTCTTGGGGCTGGTGTGCCGTCGGGAGCATAGCGTGCGGCGTCTGCGTCTTCGAAGTGGTTTTGGATGTCCTGTATGAGCTTCGGATCCACCTGTTGATCGCGGAGCATGCGAGCAACGGTTGCGTAGGTTACGGCCTTGGCTTTGAGGTCGAACCGATCTGCAAGATAGACCTTCCAAGCCTCGGCTTTATCGTGTTTGGCAGCCTGGTGATACCGCCGCGCTGCGCGGCTTGCTCTTGCATAGGCGGGATCAAGGCGACATCGGTCGCGGTGGTGAAACCACCGACGTAGGAGAAGCCACAATACGGGTGGTGCCAACCAGAAGATCCAGGCGTTGG
>JABGOW010000214.1:1722-2977 GCA_018645275.1 Verrucomicrobiota bacterium | reverse complement strand
CCAAACGCATCTTCGTCTCCGGCCACTCAGCCGGCGGCTACCTCACCAGCATGGTAGGCTTCGACAAACGCTGGCTCAAGGCCTACGGGGTCGATGCCGACCAGATCGCGGGGCTCATCCCCTTCAGCGGCCACACCATCACCCACATGACCGTCCGTCGCGAACGCGGTATCTCCAGCAAGCAACCCATCATCGACGAATTCGCGCCCCTCTACCACGTCCGGCCCGATGCCCCGCCCACGCTCCTGCTCACCGGCGACCGCGAAATGGAGATGCTCGGCCGCTACGAGGAGAACGCCTACTTCATGCGCATGCTCAAGGTCGCCGGGCACAAGCGGATCACCCTCTACGAATTCCAGGGCTACGGGCACGGCATGGCTGTCCCCGGCCATCCCATCATGCTCAAGTGGATCCGCAAGACCAGCCCCGATCCCAAGCCGGAGAAGTAGACCGCCCCAGGCGATCTCATTCATCCCTCATTCATCACCCGCGACAGCTCGCCCCTCAGTTCCGCCATCAGAGACGGCTTCACCAGCCGACCTCGGAAACCGTAGTCCCGATAGTGGGCCATGATCGGATCCGTGGAGTAACCACTCGAAACGATCACCTTCGCATCAGGGTCAATCGCAAGAAGCCTGTGGATTGCTTCCCTGCCACCAGTTCCACCAGGAATGGTCAGATCCATAATCACAATGTCAAATGGGTTGCCGGCCTTTCTGGCAGCCACGTACTTCTCGATCGCGTCGTCGCCATCCACCGCTGGTTCTCCACTGCACCCACATATCCGAAGCCTCTTTATCGAGAGGTCGCGGATTGCTTCTTCATCATCCATGACCAGGACGTGCCCAGGCAACACCTCTGAGCGCGAACTCTCACCCGGAGAAGCCCCGCCGGCTCCGTGCAAGACCACGGCAGCAGGGAAGTAGACAGTGAATGTCGTGCCGATGCCAAGCTTCGAATCAAGACTGATATATCCGCCATGTTTGGAGACAATGCTATGAACCGTTGCCAACCCAAGCCCACTGCCAATTTTCTTGGTGGAGAAATACGGATCGAAGACCTCAGCTACATGCTCTTCTGCTATCCCAGTTCCTTCGTCTCTTAGGCTGATTTTCACACAATCAACAGACAGAACGGTGGCTGCCTCATCCTCTCCTTCTTGTGCATTCTCCGCCCTTACATGAAGGTGCCCCCCTTCCGGCATGGCTTGTTTGGCGTTGATTGCCAGGTTTGCCATCACTTGCGAGAGCTGGCC
>JABGOW010000214.1:0-1622 GCA_018645275.1 Verrucomicrobiota bacterium | reverse complement strand
ATCCTGAGCTGTGCGAGCTCAATATTCCCGAACAGACCGGCAAGTATATTGTTGAAGTCATGAGCAATTCCTCCCGCCAGCAAGCCAACAGATTCCAGTTTCCTGGCCCTGAATAACTCCTCGTCCTTCCTGTACTTCTCAGTCACATCACGAAACACCAGCACTACGCCAGAGACGTCCCCGCCTACATCAATAATCGGCGCAGCGCTATCTGCGATCTGCCTCTCCTCGCCATCCCTGGCAAGGAGAACAGTATGATTGGCAAGACCAACGATTTCCCCGTTGGCAAGTACATTGTCTACCGGGTTATCAACAGGATCCCGCGTGTATGCGTTGACTATGGAGAATATATCAGAAAGAGCTCTGCCCTCTGAATCTTCAAGAGACCAACCAGTCAGCTGCTCGGCGACTGGGTTCATCTGCGTCACCATTCCATCCATATCTGTGACGATCACAGCATCGCCTATGGAATGGAGGGTCGTACGAAGGTGCTCCTTGCTGCTCAGAAGCTCATTCTCTGCCCTCTTTCTATCGGTTATATCCACGAAGTTCACAATAACCCTATCCAGTTCACCATCCTCGCCGGAAACTGGAATTGCATTGGCGATCACCCACGTGACATAGTCTCTGTCTGGCCGTTGGACTCCCAGAAGCATGTCGTGGATTGGCTTCCCCAACGACATGACTCTACTTACTGGGTAGTCCCCTACCGCCATTATCGTGAGATCCTCCTTCACGAAGTTCCATGCCGGGTCAATCGTTCCCTTGCCCATCAACTGCTCATGCGTCAGACCAAGAACCCTGCTTGCTTCCGGGTTTGCCATCATGATATTCGTATCGCTGCCATGCACAACTACGCCTACCAGAAGGTCATCGAATGTCAGTTTGTACTCTTCTGAAATCGCCCAAAGGGTCGCCTCTGCTTCTCTCGCAGCTTGCCTCGAGCTGTCGATCTGCCCCCCCATATGGCGAGCAATCAGCGTTGCCACAAGGCCGGCAACCAGGACCACGAGAACGGTCGCCGCTGATGCAATGAGGGCCGGATTCACCCGTGATAGGTGCTCCGCACAGCTAACCGCAACTCCGCCAACCATGACCGACAGAACTGACAGGGGAAGAACGAACCGCAGCACGTAACTGCGTGTGGACCCGCCGACCAGTAGTCGCAGCGGGGAGACTCTTGCCGAGGCCAGAACTGAGATGGCAAGGACCATGAACCCTACGGCCGTGGTCAACGCCATCGGGATGGTAGTGCCGAGCCCGTAAAGCAAGGGCGTGCCATAGAGATAGGCTGTGCAAAATGTGAAACTGACGAGGAGTACGAGAGTAGCAAACGCACTCCCCAGATACTCGGGGACGGCGCTCTTCTCCTGCCTTCTCTGCCAGACGGCGAGGATGAGTATACTGAGACCGGAAAGGGCGAATAGAGCCCCAGTGGCGGGTGACATCCGGGCGATGGGAACCCCATCCAAGTCACCTGTAGCCGGCACCAACGTGCTCTCGAAGTTCAGGTCCATGCCACTGGAATGGCCGACAACTTCCAGCATACCAAAAAGGGATACTAGGGAGAGGGTATCCACAAAGGTCGGATTCTGCGCAGAAACCCGTGTTCTTTGCGCGCG
>JABGOW010000183.1 GCA_018645275.1 Verrucomicrobiota bacterium | reverse complement strand
CAACGACTTACAGGCGCGCTATGTCAATTTCAAGCACTTATGGGATGCTAATGATGTCATAAGCCAAATTGCGCCCCTTCTTCGAGATGCACGTCCTACACATAAACCTGTAGTGCGAGCCTCTTCGGTATTCCGAAGGGCTTGCAAGAGGAGCGACGCTATTTCTTAGACGCGCTAACGAATGTGTCTTGGCCGTCTCAGGAAATCCTCTGATCTATGATTCCGTTTCCCGTGCCAAGCTCACCGTAGGAATCGCGAGAAGCACGAAAGTGGGATGTGCAGAGCTTGTTTCGCTAGAAAGGCCAATATTTCATCCGTGGCGCACGCGTGCAGCTGTCGCTTCCGCCGAGGAGCGACAACTATACTCCCAGTTTTTGGGCTCTTCACGGAACTGTGTAGTCACCATGTCATTCCTCGCGCCATGGCCCTTCTCTCAAGAGAAGAGATAGGCGTGTACGAGTATGTGTACGAGTACGGGAGGAAGGATCATGTGCTGCGTCAGCATCCGTACTCGTACACTCAAATCTCCCCCTCATGAACAGGGAGCTGAGACGCAGGAAAACGGGTGTGATCTAGCGTATCATGGTCTTTTCTTTTGGCCTTTCTGGCGGCCCTTGCACACCCCATTCGCTCCTGGACGGGAAGATTTCCCGTCCTACGTCTCCCAAAATGAGACAGAGTAGGCCGGGAAACCTTCCCGGCTGCGCCAGAATGAGCCAAAGGAAAAGAGCATGTCTAGCGTATTGGTCTGTGAACTACACACTTCCGTGATGAAGCAGTCCTTGGGAGTGGTTGACGAGAAGCGGCCCAGAATCTGGCTATCAGGGCGCGAAAAGGCCCTATAGTGTCCAGATCGTATCAATATCCGTACCCATCAGCGCCCATTCGCGCTTGCATCCTCCGAACGTTGTTGCCTGCGCATCTACTCGGACTTGGGCGGCTTTATGATGGGATCGTGCTTTATGTCTGCAGCATCGTGTAGGGTGCGGATGTACTCAGCGAACAGCTGGCGCTCTTGTTGGCGCTGCAAATGCAGTATGATCTTGTCTCGGCTTTGTGTGACCTTCGGGTTCGCTTTCAGGTAAGCGTCAATTGCCTCGTCAGAGGCGGCTTGGTCGCTCTGAATATGCAGTGGGCCGCCTTGCTCGCGAAGCTTAGCAAGCAGTTTCTGTACACGAATGCCCTCGGCCATGGTTTCTTCCATCTGGGCTCGCTCTTCCTCTGTCTCGCCAAGGAACTCGTCGAGGGTCTTATCCTCGGGTAGCTGTTCTGAAAGCTTCTTGACTGCAAGATCTTTTTCTTCCTGGGTGACTTCGATCCCGTGCTTGAGCGCGGCCTCGGCCAGGAGCGCTTGGCTGACAAAGGCATCGACAACCTTTCCCAGGGCGCGCTTATGAATCATATCGACGCGTCCCTTTGGCATGGTGCTCGGAGGTGGGCCCATCTGCTCGTGGACCTGTTTCACGGCATCTCTGAGCATGAGCTTTCGCCCATAGACTTCAACGAGAACCTGATCGGCTTGAACCTCAACATCTGAAGCGGCCGTCTTCTCTTCAGATTCTTGTCGTGAGCCAGAGCAGCCTGTGAGAACGCCTACTGCCAAAACAAGTGAAAGAACTCTCATGATCATGTCTCCCTTCAATGCTATATTGCTTTCTACAGGCACAGACTAGCAGAGTGCGTTGCGAAAAGATACGAAATTGTCGGTCGTTCTTAGAACGACGGGGAACGAGTGCCACCACAGTAAGGAATTGGGCATTTTCCAGTTCTTGCGGGCGAACAGGGATGGAGATCCTTCGACAAGCTCAGGATGACAGTCCTCTAAGGTCTTCGGTCATACCACTGCCCTGATGACGGTGTCCAGCATGTGGTAGGCGACTGAGCGGCATTCGGGGGCGAGATCCAAATGGTAGACAAGAAAGGCCCCAAGGAGCCTGTTCATCTGCTGGCGCTGTAGATCGCTGTAGCTAATGGTGGACAGGGCGTCAAATGTTCCCGCAGATTGCCAGCGACGCAGGATCGCGAGCACATCGCCCGGTAGTGATTCAAGCTCGGCTGCGCTCGCCAATGACTCACAGCGCTTGCAGATGGCACCGCCTCGCCTCGCGGAGAATGCCGTCAACTCGGTTGCGGTCGCACACCCACAGCTTGTGCAGCGCTGGATCTGCGGTGGAACACCAAGCAGGTCTAGTAGTTGAAGCTCGAACCAGAACAGGAGTGGGGGGATGTGCGATGCGCGTTGCGTGAGAGAATCGACCTCTTGGTCTGGCACCGCAGGGCGATTGTCTGAACCCCACTGGCGAGCAGGTGAGCTGGCTATGCGTTGAAGCGTGTCGGCAAGCAGTTCGTAGAGCTCGGGCGCGTGAGCACCGTCTGGCGTTGCAATTTCGGCCAGATGGCAGAGGTAACTGACCGCGGAGGTGAGTTGCCAATTTCCGCGGCAGCTGTCGCGAGAGTCTACGGTTGAGCACTCCTTTATGATGTGAATGCCGTTGTGGTCACGCTCGTAAAACAGAAGTTCACAGAGGTAACCGATGTCGTACTGCCCAAACATGGGGCTTTTGGGTCGGCATGCCCCCTTGACAACGGTCGCAATCCTGCCGTGCGCGGGCGTCAGCCACGTCACAACATGCGATGTGTTCGAAAACGGTGAGATGCGTAGCGCTATCGCTTCAGTCTTGACGATGGTAGATGTTCGCATGACGATTCGCCCACTTGGACATTGGGTGTTCAGGCATCCCAAACGGGCCTCTATTTAGCTAAACCTTTTCCGAAAAGGGGCTGAACCAGAAACGAAGCCAACTTCATGAGGGGATTCAACCGCGGATGGACGCGGATGGGTACGGATATGGGGGAGTTTTGGACGCCATAGAGCCTCTTGGCGCTCTGATAGAGAGATTGTTTGCATCACCATCATCCTTTATCCGTGCACTCCGCGCCCATCCGTGGTCAAGTCAAGAAGCTCTTCGGATGGGGTCTATTTGAGAGTCATTCGTCTGTGGTCCCTACGCCAGTGGCAGCAGTGCGATCGTCGTTCCAAAGTAGATCAGAAGCGCTGCCAAGTCGTTTGTGATGGTGACGAATGGGCCCGACGCTACTGCCGGGTCTACACGTAGTTTGTTCAGTACGATGGGGACAAGTGCCCCGAAGACGGCCGCGAAGCTCATGGCGCAGAAGAGGGCGATGGCCACCACGGATGCCAACCGCATGGACGAGAAGCCCGGTTCTGGTGCTCCGCGCAACCAGACAAGCGCCCACCCGCCGATGCAGAGGCCGCAGATCGTTCCCATGATTGCTCCCACCGCGATCTCTCTCAGGAGCAAACGGGTAATGCTCTTTCCTTCCATTCCTCTCAAGGCAATGGTTCTGACGACGAGTGTTGATGCCTGAATACCGGTATTGCCTCCCATGGCGAGGACGGCAGGCACAAATGCGCCCAGGATGATCACGCTGGAGATTCGGGCGTGGAACTGTTTCAGGATGAGACTGATCATGAGCCCGCCAAAGAGGGTTACCAGTAGCCACGGAAGGCGCGCGATGCAACTACGGACTGGGGAGTCGGTTTCGAGCTCGATATCATCCGATCCCGCGAGGCGGAAGATATCCTCTGAGGCCTCTTCCTCAATGACGTCAATGACATCGTCAACGGTAACGCGCCCTACGATGCGCCCGTCATCGTCAATGACGGGAATGGAGGAGATGTCATACTGGCTCAGAAGATGTGCCACGTCTTCTTGGTCATCATTGACATTCGCAGCGACAAACTCGGTGTGGCAGAGCTCGCTAAGAGGCCGCTGACGGTTCTTCTCGCGCAGAAGCTCCCAGATGTCGATGTAGCCGGTGAGCCGCTCCCCCTCGCTCACGATATAGGCGTAGACGAAAGGCTCCCCCTCATCCAGATAGGCGATGGCCTCGATCGCCTCTCCCACGGTCTGATCACTCCGCATCGAGACAACATCCGGAGTCATGATGCCGCCTGCGGTGTCCTCTTCGTACTTCAGAAGACGGCGGACCTCTTCCGATTCCTCCTCCTGCATAAGCTCCAGCACTTCAGAGGATCGCTGATCCGAAAGATCGCCGATGATGTCGGCAGCATCATCTGGATCCATTTCCTCGACGATTTCCGAAAGTTCAGCATTTGTCAGAGATTCAACGACTTCCGATTCTGCGTAGGAATCGAGCTCAGAGAGAACATCCGGTTTCGCATCATCGCTGAGGAGCGTGAAGAGTCGGTCTTGAGCATCCCGAGGTGCAAGGTCGATAACATCGGCAATATCTGCCGGATGCCATGATGCGAGCGCTGACCGAATCTGGTCCCATTCCTCTAAGTGGATGAGCTCGACGATGCGCTCGATATTTGGATGCAGCTTTGGCATGCATGGGTAGTAGCATTTTCGAGACGCGAGTGCGACCATGAAAGCGATGCTATCCGCGCGGTGCGAGAGCGGATTTAGGTTGATGCATGTCGGTCCATGCGGATACTCTACTACGACCTGCGGCGGTTGAGGTTCCGTCGCTTCGCGTTTCTGTGTTCTTTCTGCTGCTGAGGTGAGATGTGATATCTGGAATTCTCATGGACGGGTGTTCGCTTCCTGTTGCCGGCGTTGGCTTCGTGTTTTCGCAGTCCAACGCTGCGGGGAAGGCTATTGTAGTTTTGTTGTTTGCAGGCTCGATTTGGGCCTGGTCATTGATGGTGACGAAGTTCAAGGAGTTGGCTGCAGCCAAACGGGATTCGTCGAGTTTCCTGTCTGCATACCGCGTGGAGTCGCATCCCGTTGCTCTTTTCCAGGCGGGGCGTAGTCGTTCTCGGCCGTCGCCACTTCTGGTTGTTTACGAACAGGCCTGCTCGGCTCTTGGGGCATCCCTTGAGGCTTCGTCGCAGAATGCTGACGACCTGTTTGCGGGGGGAGGCTCTCCCCGCGTGCGACTTTCGGATCGGCATATCAGTTCGGTCAAGAATGCGGCAGAGAGGACGGTGGCAGATCAGGCTTTGTTGCTGGAGAACAACATGGGACTTCTGGCAACAGCTGCTTCAACAGCTCCTTTCTTGGGGTTGCTGGGAACCGTGTGGGGCGTGATGGAGTCCTTCGGGAGTATGGCGAGTTCGGGACCTGCGCTACTTTCGGATGTGGCTCCGGGAATTTCCGGCGCATTGCTTACAACCGTTGTTGGGTTGCTCGTCGCGCTTCCCTCATCCATCGGCTACAACCTCCTGAGTGATCGCATTCGCAGTATGACCGTCCTGATGGACAATTTCGCGCAAGAACTCGTTGGTGATCTCGAGCGCGTCCACCTTCCATAAGGTTCGCATCATGGGCAGGCACACTCCGCTAACGTCTCTGAAGCAGCTCAGCGAGATCAATCTCACGCCACTGATGGATCTCACGTTCATTCTGCTGATCACTTTTATCATTACGTTCCCACTGATTGAGCAGGGCGTACCCGTGAATCTTCCTCAAGGGGAGGCCAATCCCCTACAGCCGGAGGCATCGCGATCCATTACCATTGATCGTGAAGGAGGACTGTTCTTGGATGATCGTTCAATCACGCACGACGCCCTTCTGGATCGGTTGATGAAGCTCTCCAAGACCGAGCCCAACGTAACGATTCTGGTTCGTGCAGATGAGTCGATTGCCTATGGAGAAGTCGTCCGCATTCTCAAGGCGCTGCACGATGCGAAGCTCACGAAGATGGCTCTTGTGACTCAGGGGGAGGGGTCCTAGGGCGTGCATGAGCCTTGCCCCATCAATCGTTGCCTATTGCCACGCGAGGAGGCAGGGGTGCAGGAATGCAGGGGTGCAGCGAGTTTCGGCTTTATCGGGCGGTCATCTGGTGTTAACATTCCCTCACAACGAAGGAGGTTATGGCTATGATCAAAAAGCAGTTTACCCTGTATCTTGAGAACAAGCCCGGAGCGCTTTCCAAGGTGACTCGACAGCTTGGTCGCGCGAAGGTGAATATTGAAGGCATTTCGGTCGCAGAAAGCACAGACGTCAGTCTGGTCCAGATCGTTGCAAGCAATGCCGCAACAACCCGCCGTATTCTCAAGCAGTTGTCGATTCCTTTCACGGTGCAGGATGTGACGCTGCTTCCGTTGGAGAATGTTCCGGGAGCATTGTGTAGCGTGGTTTCCGAGCTGGCGCGCCGCAAGGTGAATATCAACTACGTCTATGCAACGGGGAGTGCGGGGAAGAGCCCGGCTGTGGACTATGTTGTGATCGGAGCTCCGGACCTTGACAAGGTGGAAGCCTGCTGGGAACAGGTCTGCAGTCGACACCGGAAGTAGATGCATGCCCCTTCTTCTGGAGGAGCGCGGCGGAGAGAAGAGGCGACGTTGGCAGGCGAGGCTCCCACTTTCAAGAGCGCCCTAGACGGGTATGCCGAACTCGAGTCCGAGATCAGGACCATGATTTCTGGGCTATTTGGGGAGGTCTGCGCGTTGTGCACGAGCAGCTGTTGCACCCCTGATATCTGTGAAGAGAGCGAGTACAGCGCATTTCTTCGAGCTGTCCGTGTCGCTCACGGGAAATCATCCGCGTTCTGCGACCGTTTTGGCTGGCTGACGGAGCGTGGATGTGGATTGACCGTTGGGCGGCCCCCTGTCTGCTACGGATTCTTCTGCAATGAGATTCTGGATTCCATGCAGGAGCGGGAGCGAATCATTTTGCGTGTGCTCGGTCGACTACTTTCCTGGGTGGGAGAGCGGGCGGCCGGTACGCGTCATCTGGTTGAATTTGGCGATGACGCATCGCTATCGGAAATCAACGCTAGCCGTCTGATAGAGCGAATCGGTGTTGCAAGGACTGCTTTGCTGGGTGTGAAATCAGCATTCAACACCGAACGGCTCTCTCTGGAACAACAGGATGCCGTGCGCCGCGTTTCGCCATCAGCGGAGTTTGATGCGTGAGGTGTAGTGGTGGAGGACGCTCTCGATAACCTCTTCTTTTGTGATGTCCTCTGTCGAGTAGTCGGGGGAACCGCTGCGCAGCATGGCCTCGACGGTTACAAGTTTCAGTCCCCCGCGTTCCCGCATCCGTACCTGTGCATACGGTAGCGTTCGGTCGGGAAAGGTCCGCTCCTGCAGCCGATACATGATCTCTTCCTTGCCACCATCAAACACGGTAATCACGGCTGATGATGCCGATTCCCGGATGGTGACGCGTCGACCATGGCGTTCGAGCTCCTTGAGAAGCTCTTCGAACGCAGGAATAGCCACGTCTGCTATGAACTTCTCAAAAGGTGATTTCTGCTTTTCCTGATCGCGCTTGTCTGATTCTTGAAAAAACGAATTTAGAGAACTCCGCCAATCTGACACGTGGAACTCCTCGGTTAATGTCATGCCTCACAAGGTCGGGCACGAAGCCCTTCCGGATTGCCTTGAAACAACCTAGCATTTGCCTGATGCCGTGTATAGTTAATCAGCGCGTGAAATGCGGCTTCCGGCTTGCGTCGTGACCACAGCCTATGACAGAGTCTACGCAAGTAGGACGGTCATGAAGCAACGAGGAGCCCGAATGGAAGACAGCGATACGCTACCTGACGTTGAAGCGATTGTTCGGAAGCTGAGGCAGGGCATGGATGATACCAAGCCGTTGGCCCCGTTAGGCCCGGCTACGGCCGGCCGACGTGAACTCTCTTCCAGCTTGCGGAAAGCAGCAGAGACCTCAGATGTTCTCGGGCGCTGCGGAGGCAGTATCCGGGGGAAGCTCTGCAAGATGCTGGCGTTCTTGGTATTCCCGGTCATTGAGCAGTTGAATATGCATCACGGAGCTGTCGTTTCCGCCTTGAACCATGTTCGAGATTCCCGTGCAGATGCAGAGGAGGGGAGTCAAACTGAGCGGGTCCAACGCCTTGAGGCGCGTATAGACAGGCTGGAAGCGGAGATCAAGTCACTGACGGTGGGGGAGCGCCGTTGAAGATCGCTTTTGTGTGTCCATTTTTCGGAGAGCAAGCCGCTGGCGGTGCTGAGTTCGCCGCACGAAGCGTCGCCCTCCATCTTGCCGATTCTGGCATTGGGGTGGACGTTCTGACCACTTGTTTGCACGATCTACCGCATGGTTTGACGAACAACGTTCACCCCGCCGGCGTGTCACAGGATGGTCCACTCACCATCATGCGGTTCAGTGCTGAGGTTCCTGACATGAGTGTTTTCCCGGAGCTCAATGACCTCATAATTGATGGTGGGATGCCCACGGCTCAGGAGGAACTCCAGTTTGTTTCACGCCATGTCAACAGCATTGATCTTATTCGGTACCTTGCAGACAACGAAGCGGACTATGATTGGCTGTGCTTTATTCCGTACCTGTTTGGCACAACGGTATTCGGCGCGCAGGTTGCCCCTCACAAGTCGATCATGATTCCCTGCCTGCACGATGAAGGCTATGCACGATTGCAGCTTGTTAGGGATGCGATTGCGAGAGTGCATCGCCTGGTGTTCAATTCGGAAGCAGAAGCGCATTTTGCCAAAACGGCGTATGGGATTGATGAGTCAAAGGGCGTCTATGTTGGGTTGGGTGTCGAAACGGATATTGAATTTGATGCCAGTCGTTTTCGGGATCGCTTCGATATGGATGATCCTTTCGTGCTTTACGCTGGGCGTCGCGACACAACGAAGAACGTCCACACGCTCATACAGCACTTTGAGCGTTACAAGCAGCGGCATCCTAGCCCGCTCAAACTAGTCCTGATTGGTCCTGCCGATTTGCCTGTCTCAAACCCGTCGAAAGACATCGTTGACCTGGGGTTCGTAACGGAACAGGAGAAGCGGGACGCGTATGCGGCTGCCACGCTCTTCTGTCAGCCATCAAAGAATGAGAGCTTCTCGTACGTTATGATGGAGGCTTGGTTGTGCGGGACGCCCTGCCTCGTGCACGAGGCGTGTGCGGTAACGCGCGATCACGTGGTGCGATCCGGGGGAGGGCTCTTCTTTGACAGCGCGGTGGACTTCGAAGGTTCCGTGGATTTGCTCCTCAGCGACGCAGATCTCCGAGCCCGTATGGCGGCTTCCGGCAGGCGGTACGTCCTCGAGAACTTTGCCTGGAGTCGCATTGTTCAGCGCTTCAGAGAAGAGGTCTTCCGTGTTTGACACGGCAGAACCAATTCCCTATATTGCACGAACTTTTCTGGGGGTATAGCTCAGTTGGTAGAGCGCTTGAATGGCATTCAAGAGGCCAGGGGTTCGAATCCCCTTACCTCCACCATGCTTCACCCTGTCGGGCTACGCATGGCGCAGCCCGACAGGGTGAAGCATGCCCTGCATAGCTTGAGGAACGAAAGCGACGCACGGGCTTATGTACTACTCGGGCTACGCATGGCGCAGCCATGAGGAGATCGAGGAAGCCTCAATGGGGAATCGGAAACCGGCCGGCAAGGAACGATTAGATCTTCTTATGGTCTCGCGAGGGCTGGCCGAAACGCGCGAACAGGCCCAGCGGCTTATTATGGCTGCACAGGTGCTCGTTGACGGGCACGCGTCCCCAAAGGCGGGGCACCGCATTCGATCTGACGCTGAGATTCAGGTGAAAACGCCGCCGCGCTTCGTGAGTCGCGGAGGGGACAAGCTGGAGGCCGCTTTCGAGGCCTTTGATCTTTCTGTCAATGGATTGACCTGTCTTGATGTCGGGTCCTCTACCGGAGGTTTCACGGACTGTATGCTGCAGCATGGCGCCGCTCACGTGATTGCGCTGGATGTGGGAACGGCGCAGTTGCATTGGAAACTTCGCCAGGATGCACGGGTTACCGTCATTGAGCAGTACAACGCTCGCCATTTGAAGCCTGAGGATCTTCCTGCGAAACCTGAGTTTGCCTCGTTTGATGTCTCCTTTATCTCGTTGACTCTGGTGTTGCCCCCTGTTATTCAAGCGCTATCGCCATCATCTGAGCTTCTCACGTTGATCAAGCCACAGTTTGAGGCTGGACGGGATCAGGTTGAGAAGGGGGGCGTCGTCCGCGATCCGGCGATTCGGCAAGAGGTCGTCAAGCGGATCAAGTACTTTGGTGTGGAGGAGCAGGGACTTGAATGGCTGGGGCTGCGTGAGTCTCCGGTGCTGGGGCCTGCGGGGAATGTTGAGTTTTTGGCATGGTGGCGAAAGCCGGAAGATGTGCCGAGGGCTACTGCCTGAGAGCGGAGGTGCAATCATGAAGACTCTTGGCGTTATTGCGAATTGTAGCAAACCGCGTGCAGCATCTGTGCTCAGGGCTCTGGCGGAGCATGCCGGTGAACTCGGTCTGGTCTTGCGCGCATCTGGTGAGACGGCAATGAATCTGCCGGGTATTCAAGACGAAGCGCTCGAAGATGTATTTGAAGCGTCGGACGCGATTGTTGCGCTTGGGGGGGATGGCACCATGCTGCGTGCTGTCCGCGAGCGCAAGACCTTCAATACTCCTTTGATCGGTGTGAATATTGGGTCGCTGGGATTCATGACGAGCGTGGCTGAGCAAGATCTACGTGCTGCTCTGGAGTGCTTGCGGGATGAGACGTTCGTCGTGTCAGAGCGCTGCGTTGCAGAGTGTTCCGTATCCCAAGCAGGTGGGCCCGGTCGGTACTTTGCGCTCAACGATGTTGTGGTCAACAGCGGGCAGTCTCGCCGCGTGATCACGCTTGATGTGGCTGTGGGTGGGCACCCCGTAACCTCTTACGTCTGTGATGGTCTGATCGTTTCAACGCCTACGGGTAGTACGGGACATTCTCTCTCTGCGGGCGGACCCATTCTTACGCCCGACACGGAGGCCTTCGTGATCTCTTTGATCTGCCCTCACACCCTCAGTTCCCGCCCCCTCGTGGTTCCGGATACGAGCGAGATTCGAATCTGTGTTGGCGGTCAATCGGGTGAGGCTCGGCTGTCTGTTGACGGGCAGGTTGGCCTCACGCTTGGCAACGGGAGCTCTGTGGTTGTGAAGCGGAGCGCTGAGAACGTGCGGTTCCTGCATCTTCCGGACTATGACTACTTTGACGTGCTGCGTCAGAAGTTGCGATGGCGCGGGTCCAACGTGTGAGTTACCGAGCTTTCGGGGCGTCATGCGTCTATGCCAGTTGGCCGTGCAGTGTTGCGATCAGGTCGCTGATGGCGATACGTTCCTGAGTCATGGAGTCACGATGTCTCAACGTGACGCACTCATCCTCAAGGGAGTCAAAGTCGATCGTGACGCAGAAGGGGGTGCCGACCTCATCCTGTCGGCGATACCGTCGGCCAATGGCGCCGACCTGGTCATAGGCGCATGGCCAGCAGCGCTGAAGGGAATCGAATACCTCTCGGGCCTTGTTTACGAGTTCTGGCTTATTCTTGAGTAGTGGAAATACAGCAACTTTGATGGGTGCTACGCGAGGGGCAAAACGCATTACCGTACGCATTTCGTAGCCCTCCGGTGCGCGCTTACCAATTTCACCCTGGATGACCTCGCCTCCACCTTTCGGTATCCACTCCTCACGGTACGCGTTGCAGAGCACCGCCAAGGCGATGCGGTCCACTCCGGCGGAGGGTTCAACAACATGCGGAATGAAGCGCTTGTTTGCCTCCTGGTCGAAGTAGTCCATGCTCTTGCCACTGAACTCTGCATGCCGGCTCAGGTCGAAGTTCCCGCGTGCGGCAATTCCTTCAAGCTCCTGAACGCCGAACGGGAAGTCGTAGGCGATGTCAGTGCACGCCGATGCATAGTGGGCAAGCTTGTGCTCTGGATGGATGTCCTGATGCAGGCTTTCAGCGGGCAACCCAATCGACTCGTACCACTTCAGGCGCTCGGTGATCCAGTGTGCGTGCCACTCTGCATCCGTTCCCGGCTCGATAAAGAACTCCAGCTCCATCTGCTCAAACTCGCGAGACCGGAACGTGTAGTTCCGCGGGTTGATCTCGTTTCGAAAGGCCTTTCCGATCTGCGCGATTCCGAACGGAAGTTTCTGGCGTGCCGTGGAAAGCACGTTGGAGAATTGGGCGAAGATACCTTGTGCCGTCTCGGGGCGGAGGTAGGCTGTGGCGGAGTCTTCCTCGACCGGACCAACGAACGTTTTGAACATCAGATCGAATGAGCGTGGTTCTGTCAGGTCGTTGGAGCCGCAGGCCGTACACTTAATGCCTTCGGGTAGCTCAAAGGTCCCGTCCGCTTCAATCAGCTCTGTGCCCTGATCTTCACAGAGATTGTCAGCTTTGTAGCGCTTCTTGCATGCACGGCAGTCGACCATGGGGTCGGAGAATCCGCCAACATGCCCGGATGCCTCCCACACGCGCGGATGCATAATGATGGAACAGTCGAGCCCGACGATGTTCTCGTTGGCCTGAACAACATCCTTCCACCAAGCCTCCTTGATATTGCGTTTGAGCTCAACGCCCAAGGGGCCGTAGTCCCAGAAACCGTTGATGCCGCCATAGATCTCGGAGCTCTGGAAAATGAAACCGCGTCGCTTGCAGAGAGAGGCGAGGGCATCCAAGGTTCTGTTCTTCTTTTGCTTTGCCATGGTAAAGTTCCTCAGTTGGTCTGATTTCAGGAATGGGAAAGGCTATCAGTTAGCCAATGGGAGTCAAGATTGAAGGTCCCGCCATACCCCGTTACGGCATTGACCGGGGCTTCCCCTACCTCGTAAGGTACTGGACCTATGGCACAGCAAGAAACAGAGAAGTCTACTCCCGTCAAGTTTGGCACCTTTGGTGGTGTCTTCACGCCCTGCACGTTGACGATCCTTGGCGTGATCATGTTCCTTCGTTTTGGCGAAGTGGTCGGCAATGCCGGCGTACTGCGCGCGATGCTCATTGTGTTGGCGGCCAAGGCGATCACAACGTTGACGGCGCTATCGCTTTCCGCCATTGCCACAAACACGCGCGTCAAAGGGGGGGGGGCGTACTACGTGATAAGCCGCTCCCTCGGTGTTGAGTTTGGCGGTGCCATTGGGGTTGTGTTCTTTCTATCTCAGGCTGTTGCCGTTGCCCTGTACGTGCTCGGGTTCTCGGAGGCCTTGCTTGCGGTGGTCCCCGTTCTGGGCAATGCCCCGCACCTGACGGCTACTGTTGTCAATCTTGTTGTCTTCATCTGCGTCTACATTGGGGCTGGGTGGACGATCAAAGTCCAGTACGTCATCTTGGGGGCACTTCTGCTCGCTATAGCCTCGTTCGTCGCGGGCGCGCTGAAACTGTGGGATCCGGCGACATTGGCAGTCAATTGGGAGCCCGACTATGCGGCGGGGCAGAACTACTGGACGGCCTTCGCGCTCTTCTTTCCAGCGGTAACGGGCATCATGGCCGGGGCTAACATGTCGGGCGACTTGAAGCATCCCGGCAAGGCAATCCCCCACGGCACGCTACTGGCAATCCTGTTCACCGGCGGTGTTTATCTCCTGTTCGCGGTTCTGCTTGGCGGGGCGGTTCCCCGTCAGGCGCTGCTCTCGGATTCCATGATTGTGTCGAAATGTGCGGTGATTCCCTGGTTTATTCTTGTTGGCGTGTTTGCTGCGACCCTTTCTTCGGCGCTTGGGAGTTTGATGGGAGCTCCACGCATTCTTCAGGCGTTGGCCCGCGACGATGTCTTGCCATTTCTCAAGCCCTTTGCCAAGGGGAGTGGTCGTGCAGGCGAACCGCGAAGGGCCATTGTGGCCTCTGCCATTATTGCCCAGGGCGGCGTCATGCTCGGGGATTTGAACGCCATCGCTCCCGTCATCACCATGTTCTTCATGATTACTTACGGAGCCATCAACCTAGCGACATTTTTCGAATCGCTCAGCGGAAACCCGAGCTACCGGCCCACCTTTCGCTGGTGTCACTGGAGCCTTTCCCTTGCCGGTGCCTTGTTCTGTGGCGGCGTCATGTTTCTGATCAGTCCTGTTTGGGCCGCTGCTGCCTGTGCCATCATGGCCGGCATTTTCGTGATGCTACGGCGTCAAGAGCTCACGACCACCTGGGGCGATGTCGTCAGTGGTACCATTCTCGAGCGGATTCGGCAGAACCTCATGATGCTTGAGGAGGAAGCGTACCACCCCAAGAACTGGCGGCCGGCCGTGCTTGTGTTGGGGGGCGGCAGCAAGGATCGGCTGTATATTGCGGCCATGGGCCGGCGCCTGGCTGGCAAACATGGTCTGCTGATGCTAGGCAACGTGCTGGTGGGGGCTCCGGGCGACCTTCTGGACCGACATGCAAACGTGCAGCGAACACTCCGCAAGCTGGTTTCTGACAATGGTCTGGATGCTTTTCCGGTTGTCACGATTGCTCCGGAGGTGACCCAGGGCATCTCCTCGCTGGTCCAGTGCAGCGGCGTGGGGGCGCTCTGTCCGAACATGGTTCTGTTTGGGTGGAGCAACGATGCCGAGAGAGCCGCGCACTTTGAGGAAGACATGCGTACAGTTGTGCGATTGGGGCGTAGCATGGCTATCTTGCGCTGTTCAGAAGCGCCCGAGGACATCTGGGATGTGCGCCCCGGGCCGATTGATGTCTGGTGGCAGGGAAAGGGGGGCAACGGGCATCTGATGTTGCTGCTGGCATATCTGTTTCGCAGTGACCCCGACATGCGGGACCGCCAGATTCGTATCGTACGGATGTTGCCGTCTGAGGCGGGTCGCGAGGAGACGCTGGCCCATCTGCACGAGCTCTCCCACGAAGTTCGGATTCCGTGTGATCCGGTGGTTCTGGTTGGCACAGACTTTTCAGGAATGCTGCACCGCGAGAGTGCAAATGCTGCGCTGATCATCTTGGGACTCGCTGATCCCCGCGAACAGGATCCCGGGTTCATGGCTCCCTTGGCCCAACAGACCGAGGGCCTCACCAGTGTCTTGTTTGTTTTCAGCGCCGGTGGTATGAGCCTTCACGCGTGACTTGAATTAACCCTTAGTGAGTGACCCCAGCAATGGAAGATCAGAATCGAGATCGGCGTGACCTGCGTTCTCAGCTCGATCGTTTGGGATATAGTTCGGTGAAGAAGAGGCCTGATGTTGTCTCTGTTTCCGATATTCGGCGGGCGGTAAACAAACAGCGCAAGCCCCCGAAGCAATCTTCCGGGCCGCTCCAGGAGATTCACTATGGCCGCGATCTGCCTCGCGTGCAGCAGATGGCTCGCAGGTCTTCACCCCCTACGCGGGAAGTGATTCTGGAAGAGGCGCTCAACGGTGTGGAAGCTTGTCATGCTTCCCGGGGTGCGTTTTATCTGCTGACGACCGAGGTGGCAACGGTGGACGCAGGAGAGTCTCTGAATCAGCGTTTTCCGGCACTGCTTGAAGATCGGGAATCGGGGCTCTGCGAGCGTTTGGCGCGAACCATTGATCCGACTGATGTGACCGTTCGCGATATCGTGTTTATGGATATTGAGACCACGGGATTGAGCAGTTCGCCGCTCTTTCTAATTGGTATTATGGTGTGGGAAGAAGGGGGCTTTCGCGTTCATCAGTACTTCGCCAGAAACTATGCTGAAGAAGCTGCTGTCATTTCCACCTTTCTAGATCGATGTCTCCCCGCCAGGATGTTGGTCACATTCAACGGCAAGACCTATGACTATCCCTACATTCGCAATCGTGCAGCGGCAAATGGGATACCCTTCAACCTGGAGCTTGCTCACGTGGATTTGCTGCACGAAGGACGGCGAATCTGGAAGCATGAACTCCCGAACTGCAAGCTTCAGACGCTTGAGGCCTCCATCTGTGGTCGGCATCGTGTGGATGATCTTCCGGGTAGCCAGATACCGGATGCCTACCATGCTTATGTGCGCACCAATAATGCCTACCAGATGGTGGGTGCACTTGAGCACAACATGTACGACCTGATCACCCTGGCCGACATCATGACACACTTCCCCGCAACAGGAATGGGCACATGAAAGCACCTGGCGTGCACAGAGGGGGCTGGCTAGGGAAGCTCTTCTCTCTGTCTCAAAGCCCTGCTATGCTGTGCCCCCATGGATGTTGATGCTTTTCTTGATGAGGTGCGTGCGGATTCACAGTACGCAGACCAGATTGTGCATGTGCATGTAGAACCCCCTCGCGATGCGGAGTTTGCAGACTTTCCGCCCCAGCTTTCCTCCGAGCTGCGTGCTGCGCTGAACACGATCGGTATCGAGCGACTCTACGGCCACCAGGCAGAGGCGCTTCGGCATGCCCAGAGCGGGGGAGACGTCGTGATCGCGACGAGTACGGCATCTGGTAAGACTCTCTGCTATGCCCTCCGATTGCTTGAGTTGCTGCAGCGGGACGCCGAAACCCGCGCGCTGCTGGTCTTTCCTACAAAGGCGCTGTGCCAAGATCAATTCCAGTCCTTCAATCGGCTTCTGAGCGCTGTTGGTTTGACGGGGTATCTGGTAGGCGTCTTTGATGGCGACACACCTGCCGACCTTCGTCGGCGCCTACGCGACAAGGGGTCCGTTATTTTCACGAACCCCGATATGATCCATGCCGCCATGATGACCCAACATGGTCGCTGGTCGGAGTTTCTGAGCTGCCTGTCGCTGGTTGTCCTGGATGAGCTCCATGTCTACAGCGGCATCCTCGGCAGCAATATGGCCCTGCTGTTGCGACGTCTGTTTCGCGTCTGCCGCCACTATGGGGCCGCCCCTCAGATCATGGCGCTGTCTGCCACAATCGCGAACCCCGAGGAGCTGTTTCTCAAGCTCACGGCGAGACCTTGCGTGGTTGTGGATAGGGATGGAAGCCCACGCGGCAAACGGACCACGGTGCTCTGGAATCCACCCCGGATCCGCCAGACCAACTGGCGATCGCGTCGCAGTGCAAATGTGGAGGCCCATGAGCTGATGGCCCGCCTCATTGCCAACGGGGTTCCGACGATCACGTTCTCGAAAGCAAAAATGACAGCCGAGATGATCTACCGCTATGTTTGTGACAAGCTGCGCGAGATTGCTCCCCAGCAGGCATCCAAGGTGACGCCCTACCGTGGCGGATATCGCCCATCGGATCGCCGCGACATCGAAAAGCGGCTTTTCAACGGCGAGCTGCTCGGAGTCAGTACTACGTGCGCACTGGAACTCGGCATTGATGTTGGCAACCTCGAAGCCTGCATCATGGTTGGCTATCCTGGAACACTGGCGTCCTTCTTTCAGCAGGGGGGGCGTGCAGGACGCAAGGATCGTGATGCTGTGGTTTTCCTTATTGGCTTGGACACGAGCATAAACCAGTACATCGTCAGCCAACCCGACTACCTCTTCAACCGCAGCATTGAACATGCCGTCGTCGATCCCGACAATCCCTTTGTTGGGTTGAATCAACTGCGTTGCGCCGCCTTTGAAATGCCGCTTGAGGCTGAGGAGATTGCTGAGTTCGGCAAGGACTCCGACGCCGTGCTCCGAGTGCTGGAAGAGAACCACAAGGTAGCGAGGATCGAAGGGCGGTGGTACTACGCGACATCGGAAATTCCGCAACACGAGTTTTCGTTGCGCAATTCATCGGATGCCAACGTGCTGATTGAGGATGTGGACACGGGGGAGGTCCTCGGCGAAGTCGATCGGTTTGATGCGCCACCCATTCTGCACCCGCATGCCATCTATATGCATCTGGGTGATACGTTCATTGTGGAGACGCTCGATCTCGACAAGAACATCGCCAGCGTGAAGCGGATCGAGGTCGACTACTACACTCAGCCGCTCGGCGGGACGGACATCCACCACATCGACCACCAGCTCCGCGAGAAGCCCTTCGGCAACGGGACACTCTACTGGGGAGAAGTTACCGCCTATTTCAACACCAACGCATTCGAGAAAGTCCACTTTTATTCGCTCGACGCCATCTCGGTGCATGGTCTGGACCTGCCGACCATGCAGCTCGAAACCATGGCCTTCTGGATTGTGCCCTGCGAGGACACCATGGAACGCGTCCGCAAAGCAGGTCTTGATGCCCACAGCGGACTCCGCGGCATTGGGTACGCGACCCGCATGCTCCTGCCGCTGTTCATGACCTGCGATACGCTCGACTTCTCGCATACCGTCGGCAGCGTTAACTCCCCCTGGAATGCCGTGTTTGTTTATGAGCGCTATCCGCACGGCCTCGGTTTTACCGAAAAGGCGTACCATCGGATGCACGAGATCCTGCCGAGGGCGCTCGACAGCATTGAGAATTGCCCCTGTGAGGATGGCTGTCCCTGCTGTGTTGGCAAGCCGCTGAGACAGTACTCCACTTGGAATGTCGAACGCGGTGAAGCCTCCATCCCCAGCAAGGCCGCCGCCCTGATGATTCTCCACGAGCTGCTTTCCGAGTCGGATGACCTTGAACAGCCCGAAGCTGGAGTTCTGACCGAATCCTCCGAGCAGGATCGCGAGCGTCTGCGTCAGGCACTTCGACGCCGACTTGAGAGGATGGGGGAGCCACAGCGCTTCCACGCCATCACGCCTCGAGCGGAAGTCAGAACCGAGTACCCTGACATCGAGCCTGAGTCCGAGAATACCGAGGCCGATGCCACCAAGCGTGGCCGCCGTCGGCGTGATCTGGATCGTGAGCTGCACAAGCGTCTGGCCAAGAAGTTGGGGCCAGGGGGTCTTGACGCCATGCAGAGCAAAGCAGGCCTACGCCCCCGTGGAATGAAAACCGGGCACAGCAATCTGAGACCTACGGACTTTCCTGGGAAACCAGAGCAGTCCCAGAGCGTCCAGGCCCCGATTGCGCTCGGCGATTCTCTGGCTTCGCGGGCGAGGCGCAAGGCGAAGAGCAAGCGGAAGTAGCGTGATCGACTTACATTGCACCAGCCTATTGGTTGAGCACGAGAATCAGGCCGACTGGGACGTCGATGTCCAGACCTGTTTGAGGCCGGAAGTGAGAAAAGCATCCGGTGCAATGATAGTTGGTTTGAAGAAAACCATCATCCGTGACTGCGCGGGTGCGATGTCGATGCCGCAGCCGAGGGCCTTCAGGCAGAAGCAGACGAACTCGGTGCACGACATCTTCTCAGTGCCGTGAAAGTCAAAGTAGAAATCATAGGGGCGGCCAAGCTGGGCCAGCGCTACACGTCGAACGATTGGCCATGCATCATGAAAGGCGATATGGTCTTCTCGCTCGAATCGCATCTTAAGCTCCCACTCGTCTGGATCCTCATAGCGTGAGCGCTCCACGTAGAGCCCCGAGTTCTCACGACACCGCGTGACGGGATCACTGAACCGAAGTACAGCTAACTCATCGCAGCGACAGAAGTTCAGGACGTCTTCCGCAAAGACGCCGTCGGCCATCGCGTGAATGACCATCTGCGAGCCGGTTGGGAAGTCACTCTTTTCGACCTCGTCCGGAGCAAAACGGCTGTCGTCGGAAGTGAGTTCTCCAAGATAAAGGCCTGCGTGTGAGAACTGTCCGGGGATGCAGCGCCCATCAAGGTAGCGATCATAGGATCGCAACAGGATATCCCCGGGCTCAACAACTTCGATGATTTCGCGCGCATGGCGCCCTTTGATCCGGTAGCTTCCCGGGTCATAGACCATGAACATGGGGTGTGGAAACACCTTGATATCGCCAAACAGCGTCAGGGCGACTTCCCACCATGCCCGCTTTCTGCCCTTGGTCGACTTCTGCATAGTCACACCCTCCTCTCTACTCCGGTTTTTAACAAAGGTGCGGCTCTTGTCACGAGAAAAAAGCCGTGCACTTGCGGCGCGGGCTGGAAAACGGTACAAGGGGCGTAAGCATGGAAGCAAAGACATTTCTTGAGCGGCTGCAGAACACGGACTTCTTTCGAGACCAGGTGGTCGAGGTGAAGGAGATTCCTGCCCGCGAGGCGGTCTGCCAGAACGTCAAAGGAGGCCTGTCGGAGCCTGTTTCCGTGTCGTTGGGCCGTCAGGGCATCAACAAGCTGTATTCACACCAGGCGACGGCCATTGAGCACATTCGGGATGACAAGGACATTGTCATTGTTACCGGAACCGCGAGCGGAAAGACGCTTTGCTACACGATTCCTGTCATGGAGACTCTGATCGAGGATAGCCAGGCGACGATGTTGTTCATCTATCCTACCAAGGCGCTCGCGCAGGATCAGCTTCGCGGACTTTCGCAGATGCAGGATGATGAGTTGGGAATCAAGTTTCTCGCCGGGGCCTATGATGGGGATACCCCGCAGAACTTGAGGCGAAAGTTGCGCGACGGCGGGAACATCATTCTTACGAATCCGGACATGCTGCATCAGGGCATTCTCCCGCATCATGCCCGATGGAATCGCTTCTTCACCCATCTTCGCTACATCGTCATCGACGAGGTTCATGCCTATCGTGGCGTATTTGGGTC
>JABGOW010000516.1 GCA_018645275.1 Verrucomicrobiota bacterium | reverse complement strand
TGGCAGCCGCCGCCGATCAGGGACAGTAGCGAGAAGGCCTGGCCGGTTGTGCGCAATTCGTCGAGCAGCAACCGTGGCGGCTCTTCGTGTAGAACGCCTTTGCAGTCCAGAATTAGCTCACGAGCGGCTGCGAGCCCCCCGCCGTGTGGCTGAGCCAGTTCCCAGTACCGCGGTACTCCGCCCCACAAGGCGTAGGCCTCGATTGCCTCATCGTCGTGAAGATCCAGCGCATCAGGAATCCAACCCGCCCCCAAGGGCTCAATGCGCAGGATCTCGCGCGCCCGACCGTAGAGCGGCGCGGTGCGATCCAGGACAAGTCCTTGCATCATGCGCTGAGAGGATCCGCACAGTAGGATGTTGATATTCTTCTTTCCCTGCGAATCCAGGTAGCCCTGCAGCAAGCTCGGCAACTCCGGTGCGTTACGTGCCAAATAAGGGAACTCGTCCAGGATCAGATTGAGTCTATTTGTGGCGCGCCCCCGTAATCCCTTCAGGAGCGCATCCCATGTTGGATAGTGTGCACTGGAGAAGCCTGGGAAAACACGCTCGACAACTTGTGCCAATGCCTGAATCTGAAGCGGGGCTTCGCGTTGATCGGCCAGAAAGTAGATATCGTCCCCGCCCAGGACATTCTGGATGAGCGTGGACTTCCCGCACCTGCGGCGGCCGTAGACGACGGCCAACTCGCCGCCAGGGGCGGCAAGAACGCCTCGTAAACGTCGCTGCTCCTCATCGCGATTCAAAAAAGGCAACTTCATGAAAGGAATCATGCATCAGAAACATCATGTTTGTAAAGCACGTTATTGAGCCTCGTAGTGTCCAAGAAGCCATCCGGCTATGCCTCAGTCCATATGCCAGACTCTTTCCAGTGGCACGGTTAGCGGAGGATAATATGTCACAGGATGCCGAAAAGAAGTGTTTCGTAGCTTACTATCGAGTCTCTACCGCACGACAGGGACAGTCAGGGCTCGGGTTGGAGGCTCAGAAGGAGTCGGTTGCTCATTTTGTGGAACTGGCAGGTGGCTGTCTGACGGAAGAGCATCTTGAAGTCGAGACCGGGACAGGCGCTCGCGCGCTGTCCAAGCGACCAGAACTAAGTGCCGCGCTTCAAACATGCAAGAAGCAGAAGGCCACCTTGGTAATCGCCAAGCTCGACCGTCTGGCCCGTAAAGGGACTGTACAGGCGAGTGCATTCATACAGGTACCGGAACTCAGTGTGGTTTCAGGATGACCCGTTTATTGAGGTGTGGGGGACTATTCCATTTGCCGAAGCCGAGAGGAAGGCTAAGCGGTATAACCTAGACCTCGCCGATGGATGCATTTTACGCAAGGAGGCCGAAAAGCGTAAAACAACGTGCGAGGTGTTTTCAAGCAAGTGGCTTCGGAAGAAACAGGCAGAAATCGAACACAGTAGCTATACACGCTACAGAGCCGCCGTAGACAACTTCCTGAGCTTTCTCGCTGTTGAACAGAACATGGCGGGCTGTCAGCTCATTGACATCGACTATGCAGTGGCAGATGATTTTAAAACTCATAGGAGAACAACCCCAATAGCGCCCAATGGACGCAAGCACCTTCGCAAACTCAAAGACGGGGCGGCGAAGTCAACTGTCCATTTTGAAGTCTCAACGCTGACGCAGATGTTTGATGAAGCTGTTGCGCGTTCCCTGATTGAGGAAAACCCATTCGCAAACGTAAAAGCGGCGAAGCCAAAGATGCGGGAAATCGTAGCTAAGCACCACCCCCTCTCATCCGAAGAGGAAAAGGCACTGTTGTGCCCATGTGCGAGACCGTTCACGAGCTACTCAAGCGCCTTCAGGCCCCAAAATGCAGCAACTATGTATTTCCTCATCACGACGGAGGTCGGTGTCGTATGAAGGTTCTGGACAATCTGAAGAAGGTTCAAAAGATAGCAAAGATTGAAGGCCGCCTGAGAACCCACGACCTCCGTCATACGACAGGAAGAAGGCTTCGAGAGAGAGATGTTCCGCTTGAGACGATTATGGGTATCCTTCGTCACTCGGATATTCGCGAGACGCTTGTCTACGCACCCTACGACTTGACTAAGGGAGAAGAAGCTATCATGGCTCTCGACGATTGAATTTGACTGGATAGGGATAACACCTTCCGCTATCTTCGTCACATATGTTCCATCCCCAACATCAAGTTTCGGCCTGCCTTCACTGTGGCAACACCCCAGTAATGACAGGAGCAAGGGCTCGATGAATAGCCCTGGACCTCGTGCACTGCGCGACGAAGTTTTGCGAAAAATCGGCAGGAATCTTGTCAATTTCCAGAAGATGGAAAAGGCCCTGAAAACGATTGTCTCACGAAGCAAAATGAGCGGAGTCGTTTCGGAAATCGAACTGTCTCAGAAGAAGCGAGATAAGGCCATAGAGCAGCGGACGATGGGTTCCCTCGTTAAGGACTTCATGGGGTCTGTTCATTCTGATGTCCCCTTGAATACAGAAGAACCTGATGACCTGACTGAGGCATGGGTGTCTGTCTCATTCAGGGTCGGGAGCGACAAAGAAGAAACAAGAGCGAGGAAGAAGGCGCTGACCCTCGTGGTCGCCGAACGAAACACGCTTGTTCATAAGATGCTCCATACGTTCGATGGCAGTTCAGAGGAGAGTTGCCGGAAACTCATCACGCTGCTGGACGAACAACACGACCGCGTGGCTCCTCACGCCAAGTATGTGATGCAAATACTGGCTGCAATGAAAGCCGTCCAGCAAGAGATGGCGAATCATCTGAAGACAGATGAAGCCGCTCCCTGACAAACTCACATTACCGCGATTAGGTGACAGATTAGGTGACAGAAGGCGGGAAATGGCAGGTTTTGGACGGGTATTCGGAGGGGAAACAGAGCGGATACGATGGCCCTAAACAGCCCGTAAACACTACGTTAAGCGCCCGTTTCATTAGGGTTTTGATGTATTGGGATGGTTCGAGCGCGGGATATTGGCGGGCATCCTTGATGCACGCTCGAACCGAACATGATCCAGAGTACGCCCC
>JABGOW010000165.1 GCA_018645275.1 Verrucomicrobiota bacterium | reverse complement strand
TGGACTGTGCCCACGAACTCAATGACCCCCACGAAACTGCGCGTGATGCCTCACAGATTGTGCTCTGGTCCGCCCTGCACGACTGCACCAATGCGGTGCATGAAGCAGCGAAAGCACGCGATGAGTTGGACAGGTTGCCGGGAAGAGCCAGGGAGAGCGAGCAGTACGTCCGCGGCGCCCTGTTCCTCGCATGCTATCGGGCACTCATTCTGGGGTTGCCTATTCCTGCGAACCCTCTCCGCCTGCCCCTGCCTGACTCCCCCGGTTGGCTTCGGGCTGTCTCACTCAAGTACCGGGGCACGCTCCGTGCTGCCGACGGCGATGGCGCAGCTGCTTCTACCGATTTTGCCGAGGGATCCCGCATCATTCGTAGGGAAACGACTCCAATCCTGTCCTTCATTGGCGCGACGGCTGCCCTTCAGGCCGGCGAGTCCCTGAGAAGTTGTGGAGTGTCCGGCTGGCGCGACTTCCTTTACGAGGCCCGGTACGAGTTCACAGCGCTTGTTCCGGTTCTGCACGGCATCCACCGGGATCCCGGCTGGCTTAAAAGAACCGAGGGGCTCCTGCGTGGCACGTCATCGCACGACCTGCCTCACCCCCAACGACGCTACCGGTACTGACACAAAGAGGACTGGGAACGATGAATAGCTCCCTTACTGAGAGGATATAGCCGTGGTCTACTACCTCTATATCGATGAAAGCGGCCAGTTCGATGAAGGCCTGCAGGAGATGTCTTTTGGCGCAGAGAAAACGCCACCGTTGGTTGGTGGGGTATGCTCAAAGCTGTCCCCTCCGGACTGGGAGGAACTGTTTCGGAAGACAGTGGTCGACTTCAACAAGCGACCGAGGTGTGAGTTCTCCTACCCGAACCACTTCCACTGCAACGAACTGCGCTCCAAGAAGATCCCAGTTCCGCCTTACACAACCCGGCAAGATATCATCGCCTTCACCAAGGAGGTGTTCCGAGCGGTGGATCAACACTCTTGCTTCCTCTTCCGTTCACGGAATCCGCGTCGCAGGTTTGAGTACTCTCCACAGGCAACATACGTGACAAACCTGGTTGCGGCAGTCCGGGCGTCCCTGTCGCGACTGGCTGTAGAAGATATGGTCCCGGAACACATTTGCGTTGAGGTCGCCCAGCGGACGATAGCCGAGACGGTCGAGTCCAGAGATGGCTCCGCCTACATGGACTCGCTTCTTGTGTTCGTCCGAGAACAAGTGCAGTTGGGCCGCGGGCCGGGAGTGGAATTGGCGCGGAGGTTGGTCCAAGAGAAGGCACTGGCACTCGTTCGCGGCGTGGCGACGCAGAGTCCCGGCCTGATGGCTGCCGACTTCGCTTGCGCTTTCCTCCGCAGAAGCAGTGGCGGATCTGAGACTATTGAATCCACGAGTCCCGACGACATCCTGTTTGGGGACTACGGTCGGTTTTACGAAGGGGAAGCACAGCGACTCCTCAATGCCCAACAGTATGCAGCCGCAGCGGAGTACGAGCGCCTATTCTTGACTACTGCGTCTCCTGATTTCGGACGAGTCAAGCGGGTCCTTCAACAGGAGACCGACCTGGCGGTCGTGGAGAGAGAAACGACCGCAATACTCGGGAATGCGCGGTACTTGATTGGGCGCAGAGTGATGGAGAGAGGCTCATTGGCTTCAGCCCGTGAGCTGCTCATGATGTTGCTGGATGTCTCCGAGCACTTCCTTTCCGGCGCCCCCCCCATTGTCTCACGGCGTGTTTGGGCGGACGTTGCGGTGCTGGCTTGCGTCGAGTTGGTTGCCTGCCACAGTCACACCGGTGCAGTTGAAAGCCAGCAAGAAGCAGAAGAGAAATTGGAGGAACTCGTCAAGACCCACGGCAGTCTGCTGCCTCGTAGTTTTTCAGCGAGAGAGGAGCTTCTTCTTGAGGCGAGAGTTCGCGGCCTGAATGTCCTCTTCAATGACTACCGATTCGGGGAGATCATCGATATCTTTGGAGAGGCCTTGGACGAGCGGGAAGCCCGCATCCCCAATGGCGAGACCGACGAAGCTCTTGGGAAGATGCTCGGCTCAATGGGGCAAGCGTGTGCTTTTCAGGCTCGGACGGAGCCGTCCTGGTCGGAATACGCCCGTGATTACGTTGTGCGCAGTATCAGTCACTTCACACCGGGAACGAGATTCCACAGTATGTCGGTCAATTACCTCGCCGCCCTGTCATGGCAGTGCGGGTATCTTGACCAGGCCTGCACTGATCTGCACCTGAATCCCAATCTGCCTGCTTTTGACACCGCTACCGACGTCTTCGCTGAACTCGAGAGCCTGGCTGACGACGGACAAGTGGGCGCGTTCGACCTGGTCAATTTCCTGCGAATTGCGGCAGTGCATGCGAAAACCGCCGGAGCCCCTGAACGCTCCGTTCTGATGCACTTGATCAACAAACGTTGTACCGACATATCGTCTGAACACCCCAATGAGCAAGTCTGCAAGTGGCTTGGAATGTTGCTGCTGCATGCCGAGATGTTCGACACCGCAGTTAGCGTCCTGCGCACAGGCTACGCCATCTGCCAATCAAACGACTTCACGATGCGCACCATCGGCCTGTCAGTTGTCGGCCTTGCCGCCTTGACCTGTGGCATGGCTGGCAACAGCAACGCCTACAGTGCTGCACTCCAAGACTTCCGTGAACTCGGTGAGGAGTTGGTCGCACAATCCCAGCCCTTCGCCGACTACCTTGAGAGTTTCGGCGGTCTGGAAGGTCTGGTCGCCGCGGTGAAGAAGCGAAATCTAGAGGGCGCTTGGGAAATTGCGCGCTTTCTCCCCTTCTCATATGCATGAGCTTTGTGGGCAAGGGTAAGTGTGATCTACGTCATAATACACTGGCGGCAGGTGGGTAAAAAGAACGGTTTATGGAGGCTCTTTGATGGCAGATATCAGCATAGAGATTGCTCTGAACCAGAAGGGCAGCGGCCGGGAGGTGGTGCATGCCGCGTCCCTCAAAGAGCTTAAAGCCGCACATGGGAGTAGGTTCGCTGTTCAGGACGGGAAACCCAAGA
>JABGOW010000293.1 GCA_018645275.1 Verrucomicrobiota bacterium | reverse complement strand
CTGCCGCTCGCATCCGGCTCTCCGAGCTCGTTACGCACGAACCGCACACCGGTGAGTCTGCCCTCTTCTGCGAGATAGGCCACCGGGCTAATGAGAATCCGCATCCCGATGCCCTCGTGTTCGAGTGCTTCGAGCTCTCCCGGTGTCACGAGCATCTCATCGACCGACCGGCGATAGAGTACATTCACATCCGCCGCGGATTGGGTCAGGGCAACATCATGCCAAGCGCCTTCCACGGCCGCGGCATCCACGAGTCTCGCACCAAGGCGCTTGGCCGTGCGAGCGCAATCCATTGCCGTAAAGCCACCACCAATTACGACCACCTTTTCGGGAACATCTGCTTCGCCTTTGGTGTTGGCCTCCAGCAGGAAGTCCAATCCATGGCGGATGCCGGACAGCTCCTTGCCGGGGAGATCGAGCATGTTGGGACGTAGGGTTCCCGCCGCCATGACGACGGCATCGTTGGCCTCAAGCAGATCGGCAAGCATGATGTCATTTCCGATTTCGACGCCGCACTGGATGGTGACTCCCATGCGCTCGATCTGCTCGATTTCGCGTTCAATGTGTTCGCGTGGCAGGCGGAATACAGGGATGCCCTGATTCATCATGCCACCGGCGACGGTGTGTTTTTCATAGACGGTGACGGTGTGGCCATACCACGCCAGATTGCGTGCTGTTGTGAGTCCGGCTACGCCAGAGCCCACAATGGCAACCTTCTTGCCGCTCTTCTCAAAAAGCGGCTTTAGAACGACGGGGGGCTTGTCCTTCAAATCGGCAGCTGCCCGTTTCGAAAAACAGATGGCGACGGAATTGCCCAGGCCATCCCACCCGTGGCGGCATTCCGGTTCACAGGGCCGTGCGCAGACGCGGCCGAGGACGGCGGGAAAGACGTTGTCCTCAAGATTGATGCGGTAAGCCCTGTCATCGTCCCCGGTATAGATGGCGCTCAGATATCCCGGGATGTCCGTATGGGCTGGACAGGCCTTCTGGCAGGGGATGTTCTCGGCTAGCCAGTGAATGTCCTTTGCGTGGCTGCTTACCCCTGCCTGTTTGGTTAATGCACAGTGCGCATAGGGTGTCGGGGTATCCACGGGGCGGGTGTCGTCAACGCCGCCGAGCGTAGGCGTGACTGGGGCCGGAGCCGGCACGAGTAATGGGGCTCCTCCGTGCTTCGCTGCTTCCTGGGCTTTGCAGAGCGCATCGGCGAAGTGTGGGTTGTCCGGATCCGCTTTGAGTGCTCGCTCAAGCCAGGCGATCGCTTCATCTGGCTGGCTTGAATAGAGGTACGCCAGTCCGCAAAGGTACTGCGTCTGGACGGATGCGCCGGTTTCGCCAAGTTCGTGAAGTGCGATGGCGGCATCCATGTATTGCTCTTTCCTGAACGCCGCAATCGCATTGATGGCTTTCAGGGCACGGGAATCGCTTCCGAGTTCGAGTGCCCGGCACGCGAAGAAGTGAGAGGAGTAGACATCACCCTTGGTATCGCCTCGGACGTAGTAGGCTTCGGCCAGAAGCGCACAGAGGTCTGCATCATCGCATGACTCGGGCACGCGTAGCATCTCAATGGCGTCATCAGGGCGTCCGGCATTGATAAGGCTCCGAGCCTGCAGTTTGATGGAATTCAGGCTTTCACGCATTACCTTTTGCCTCCGCGAAAACGGCACTCAGCGTGCCCCGCAGGTGCAGGTTTCGCATGTTGATGGACTCCTGGTCGACGACTTCAAGCTGCTTCTGCACGAGCTCGCCAAGGGTTGCTCCGCCAATTCGCCGGGTATACGTTCCAAAGTCCTCACCTTCGTGACGTTCATCCAGATAGATATCTAGAAGTGCAAAAATTGTAGGCACCACGTCGGAGGATGAGATGTCGATGACATGTTCGCCGATGTGGCCAGCAGCATCGAGCCGCCCGCCTACGAACAGGGAGAAGCCCTCTTCGCTGCCTTCTTTGGATCGTGCCCGCCGTCCACGCAGTCCGATGTCTGCAATCCAGTGGTGCGCACACGAATTGGGGCAACCGTTCATGTTGATGCGCAGGGGGCCTACCGCGTCGCACAGTTCGCGGTCTTCGCCGAACGCCTCGACCAGGCGGTAGTAGGTGTTGGGGGTGTCGGCAACAGCAAGGTTGCACATGGTGGTTCCGACGCACGCCACGATATCTGGAAGGAAGTCATGCCCATCCGTGCGGTAGCCGGCTTCATGGATTGTGTCGACAAGCTGCTCGACGTTTTCCGTGGGAACATCGCGCAGTTCCAGATTCTGGCGATTCGTAAACATGATTCTGCCGCCTCCCAGCGCGGTCGCCCATCCGGCGAAGCGTTGTGCTTCTGCTCCCGACATTTCAGAGCGTGCGATCATCACGCGTAGGGTATTGAGACCGTCCTGGCGCTGCGCGATGACCGGCTCTCCCGAGTATGGGAACGGGCTGAGCGTGGGATTGCAGTCTTCGGCTACCGTGATGCGATCGAGGCCCTCTACGCCATTCTCGCGTAGAAGGTCAAAGAGGCAGTCCGCATATCCCTTTGCCCCCTTCTCGGCCACGATAATCTTGAGGCGAGCATACTTCCGCACGCGGCGGTTTCCGAAACGGTTGTGGCTCTCCACGGCCGCACGTGCGACGGGAATGACGAGATCCTCCGGCACCCAGTCAAAGATCATCTTTCCCATGTGGGGGAGGGCACCCAAGCCGCCGCCGGCGCTGAAAGACCATCCCTGCTCCTCAGCGCCATCAGCCGCTGTGCGAGTGACTGCGTACCAGCCCTGGCAGTTCATCAGGCCCTGCCCGCAGGCCGTGGCACAACCGTTCACGCTGATCTTGTGCTTGCGTGGTAGATTGCGGAGTTGGTCTCGTAGGACGGGATCGTCCGCGAGCGCCATGACCATGGCTTCGGTGTTGGCCTGCTCATGGGGACAGACCCCTTGAAGCGAGCAGCTTACGACATTTCGGCAGACATCGCCGCAGGCGTTCTTCGTCAGGATGCCGACCTCGCGCATGCCCTCAATGACCTTGTAAATGTCCTGCTGTCGAATCCAGTGATACTGGAGGCACTGCCGCGTGGTGATGCAGAGCTGGTCTTGCCCGTACTGAGTCGCAAGGGCCCCCGCGCGCTCCAGCTGCTCCGCGGTAAGCAGGCCTCCCGGAATACGGAGGCGGATCATGAAGTAGCCCTTCTGGAGCTGGTGATAGACCCCAGACCATTTGAACATACCGATTTCGTTCGGTGTGAGATCGTCAAAGGGTCGCTCGGCAATCTCCCGGAAATCAAAATCCGGATTGATCTCTAGCTTGTCCTTCTCGACTTGGGTTAGCGCTTCAGATACGGGCATCGTTTGTTCTCCTGAATCAGGTCAATATCAATTGGAGGGTCTTATACTACACTGTGGTGGTGAGGGCTACACCTTTGTCAGGTGTGTTTGCACACGAAAAGTACTAGCTCTCACGTTCCAGTGCATCGTGCACAACCTGTGCTCATGCTTGGTCCGGTGGACGATAGCGGCTACGAGAATGGTGGACGCGTTGGCATTTGAGAACCAGCCCGTAGGGTTGAAAGATTCGCTGGGGAGCTCTTCGGTATGATTCACGCAAGTGGGTTGCGGGCCCGGGCGATTTCTTCGGCGATTCGTGGGGCGTCCCAAGAGAGAGTTTCAGCCATGGTGTTGGCGGTGGCTTGTAGCGTGGCGTCATCGGGGATGGAGGTGGCTCCCAGCCCGGTGCGGCGATAGACAACATCGGAGAGCGTCTGGGCCATTTCGTTTCGGACTGCATGGAGGATGTCGGTGTTACCGCAGGGCAGCGGGGTGGTGGCGGAGGAGGAGGGGCGGATGGCCTTGTCCAGCTTGCAGGCTGCAAGTGAGATGGTGCGATCGGCTACATCGCGGGCGGTTGTGTATTTGACTCCGAGGGCGGTGATGAGTCCGTCGACGGAGTCACGCTGTGCGTGGTCGATGAGCATATAGTGTCGAAGGAGTTTAGGGTCGCTCTCTGCGCTGTGCCCCGGTTTGCAGGGCAGGAGCCCGGCGTGGATACGTGCAACGTGGTCCGGCGTGAGCTGGGCCGATGGCATGGCCGAGTTGAGCTGCGACAGCAGGCGGACAGTGTCGGCGTCCGTTGGCTGCATGGCATCGACAGCATCTGTATGGTGGCGATAAAAGGTGCCAGCCATGGTGGTGCCGCGCCAGGGCACGATGAACATGAGTCGCCCCTTGTCCGGGCCCGGCTCCTGGCAGGGCAGTCCTGCAGCATACGTCGGAATCAGTTCCTGTTTGAGCACAGCATTCATCCCAAGCGCCAGATCGTAGGGAAGCGGAGCAACTTCGCCATCGAGCTTTTCCAGAATCTGGTTGCTCCAGGGGCCGGCGGCGTTAATGACCAGCTTGGAGCGGATGTCGAATGCCTCTTGCGTTAGCATGTCCTGCACCCGGACTCCGGTGATGCGATTGTTCTTGGTCAGAAAGCCGCGGCATGCAACGTAGTTTGCCGTGCAGGCACCAGCCGAGGTAGCAGACTGCACCATTTCGACAACGATACGTTCTGTATCGTTGGCAACGGCATCATTCCAGAGCGCGGCTCCCGTGCCGGGGCCTCGGTAGCCAGGTAGCCGCTTCTCGAGCTCACGACGTGAAATGATCTTGCCGCGTGGCACACGGTGATCGGCGTCGACACCGCGATTGCGGTCGGCGCTGAGAATGTCGTTGGCCAGTACGCCGGCCAGCATGGCGGCTTTGCTCTTGAGCACGCCGGTGGTCGGCATCAGGCAGGGAAGGGGGCGGATCAGGTGAGGCGCAATCCGTAGCATCGCCCGTCGTTCCCGGACGGATTCGCGGACGCGGATGATATCGGCTTGTTGCAGGTAGCGCAGTCCCCCGTGGATGATCTTGAGGCTGTTGGCCGATGTCGCGCAGCAGAAATCACCTTTATCAATGACCGCCACGGTCAGCCCTCTGAGGGCCGCTTCCCGGGCGATGGCGGCACCATAGATGCCGCCCCCGATGACGGTGATATCGAAAGGGGTGTCCGCCAGTTGTTTCAGATCGCGTTGCATGGGCGAAGGTTAGCAGGCACAAGGCGCCGTGCTCAAGCTTGATCGCTCTGCAGGCTTCTGCGCGGTGACTCCCCCGGCAAGAGTCGTTATCCCTCGGCCAGTCGGTAGCGCATCCGGTCGATGCCCAAGTGCTTGATGCGATAGTTCAGAATGCGTGGCGTTGTCCGTAGGTGGCGAGCCGATGCCGCTGCGCTGCCGCGGTGCTTCTTGAGAGCATCAACAATGATCTCGCGTTCGTAGGCGTTGACCATATCTTTCAGGCTGGCTCCTTCGGCGGGAATCAAGGCTGTTTTTGTCTGTTCTTCTGTCTGTAGAGAAGGCGGAAGGCTATAGGCGTGAATGACGTTGTCTGCGCCCGTCAGAACGGCGCGCTCAATGCAGTTCTCAAGCTCACGCACGTTGCCTGGCCAGTGGTATGCCATCATCATGTTGATGGCAGCTGAGGAGATGCGCTTAATGTTCTTGCCGTAGGCTTCGTTGTACTTCTGGACGAAGTGGTCTGCCAGCAGAATAATGTCCGAGCGTCGGTCACGGAGGCGAGGTAGCATGATCGGGAAGACATTCAGGCGATAGTAGAGGTCCTCCCGGAAGCGGTTTTTTGCAATGGCTTCCTCAAGGTCCACACTGGTTGCCGTGATAACCCGCACATTCACCGATATGGGTTGTGTGCCGCCAACGCGCTCGAAACTGCGTTCCTGAAGCACGCGGAGCAGGCGAACCTGAACGGCGGTGCTGATGTCGCCAATTTCGTCAAGAAAGAGGGTGCCTCCATTTGCCAGTTCGAACCGGCCCTGCCGCTGCTGCATTGCGCCCGTGAAGGAGCCTTTCTCGTGACCGAACAGCTCGCTCTCTATGAGATTCTCCGGCAGGGCGGCGCAGTTGACACAGACGAACGCATTGTTGCGGCGCGGGCTGCTGAAGTGGATGGCCCGAGCCACCAGCTCTTTTCCGGTTCCGGATGCGCCACGAATCAAGACGGTTGCGGTACTGTCGGCCACCTGAGCGATCTGGTCGTACACGGCGCGCATCCCGTGGCAGTTGCCGATAATGTTGGATGGGCGATAGCGGTCGCCGAGTTCTTGTCTTAGTTTGCGGTTTTCTGCCAGCAGGCTGTCGCGCTCCTCCATTTCCTGCCGAATGCGGGATACGGCTTCCGCGAGCAGTCCTGCGACAAGCTTCATGAAATTCAGATCCTGCTCGAGTTCTTCCTCAGAGGAGAGTGGGCGGTCAATGCTGATGGTCCCGACCACAACGCTCTGGTGAACAATGGGCACACAGAGGAAAGCAAGCTTGTCTGTCTTGCGTGTTTGGGTTCGATCCAGAAAGTTAGGGTTCTGCGAGATATCTGGGACTACGGCCGGCTGGCCTGTTTTCGCTACTGTTCCTGTAATGCCCTCGCCGAGTTCATAGCTTCCCCTCTGCCTCTCTTTTGCAGAAAGGCCGCGCGAGGCCTCGATGGCGAATGCATCCGTATCGAGTCGCCGCAGGGTCAGCGTCGCCCGTGCCAATCCCATCTCGGTTTCGAGAATATCGAGGACGTTATCGAGGAGATCTGAGATTCCCAGCTGGTGTGCCATCGCTTGGGATATACGATAGAGGGTTTCGAGCTCCTGCTCGGCTCGACTCTGGTTTCGCTTCAGTGATTCGGTTTGCATTCCTAGTCTCCTGTTTGTGTGCGACATATTTGTATCTAGGACGGGCTGAAGTCAACAATAATGTCTTGGATATCTCGTTGTGTTTCGTTTTTGTGTTTCGATAGAATTCACATAAACGTCTGGTCATCAGTCAGATATGGAGAAGTTGCTGGAAATGTCGATGATTCTGGCACGCCATCTGCGATGTGACGCAATCATTCGATTGCATATGGCCACAAACGTGATGGCTGTCTGCAGCATTGTGTGAGTGGTGCAAGGAGAGGAGGCAGAAGGGCTATGAGTATGAAGAAGGCAGTAGCGGGGGTCGTCGTGCTGGGGGGGCTGGTCTGTACTAGTGCGGCATGGGCTGATGATGCTCCCGGGGTAAGTGATGAGATGTTTGCCATTAACAACGTGTGGATGATGGTTTCAACGTTTCTCGTTTTTGCGATGCATCTGGGTTTTGCCACGGTGGAGGCGGGGCTCACGCGCGCTAAGAACACGGTCAACATTCTCTTCAAAAACACGGCAATAGTCGCGATCGGGTTGCTCACCTATACGCTAATTGGGTTCAATCTTATGTATCCCGGCGGAGAAGGGTGGTTTATCGGGAAGTTCCTTGGCTTTGCCGGCTTTGGCATTGGAACCGATGCAACTGGGCTCACTTCAGCTTACAACCCGGGATACACCTATTGGACGGACTTCCTGTTTCAGGGCATGTTCGCGGCGACAGCCGCCACCATTGTCTCTGGCGCTGTGGCTGAACGCGTGAAGCTCAGCTCGTTCCTGATCTTCTCTACGCTCTATGTTGCCCTGATCTACCCTGCGGTGGGGTCGTGGAAATGGGGCGGTGGCTGGTTGGCGGAGCGTGGTTTTCACGATTTCGCCGGATCTACGCTTGTACATTCGGTTGGCGGCTGGGCGGCGCTCGCGGGTGTGCTGCTGCTGGGGCCCCGTACTGGCAAGTACTTCAATGGTCGAGGCGTCAAGCCCATCATGGGGCATAACATGCCGCTGTTAACGATTGGTGTGTTCCTGCTCTGGTTGGGGTGGTTTGGTTTCAATGGGGGTTCCGTGCTGTCAGCTGACCCAGGAGCGGTGTCGTACGTGCTTACGACCACCTCATTGGCAGCAGCAGCGGGCATCATTGGATCTATGCTGGTTTCATGGAATGTTCAGAAGAAGCCGGATCTGTCTATGGTGTTGAACGGCTGCCTGGCGGGGCTGGTTGGAATCACGGCCGGTGCAGATGTTGTATCCATCCGAGCGGCAGTTCTCATTGGACTCCTTTGCGGTGCTGTTGCCGTCGTTTCCGTCATTGCATTCGACAAGATCAAGATAGACGACCCCGTCGGAGCCACTACGGTGCATCTTGTCTGTGGCGTGCTGGGAACCTTGTTTGTCGGCATCTTCGCTAATGGTGCGACGGTCGGAGCAGGGGCGGATGCCTATACCATATCACTGAGGACGCAGGTCTTAGGTGCGATCAGCTATGGAGCGATCTGTTTTCCGGCGGCTTTTTTGATCTTTGCAGGCTTGAAAGCCAGCATTGGTATTCGCGTCAGTGTGGAAGAAGAGGTAAAGGGCCTGGATATTGGTGAACACGGTATGGAGGCCTATAGCGGTTTCCAGATCTTCACGACTCAGTAGTGACTGGTCGTAGACGGGTCGGTCTGCAGGCCGGGCTGTCTACCCGAAGCGACAACATGTATCTACAAAGGAGGAAATCGAATGAAACTCATTATTGCCTACATCCAGCCCGAGAAACTCAACGCGGTAAAGCAGTCCCTCTACGGGGCTGACGTCTTTAAGCTGTCTGTCACCAATGCCCTGGGATGCGGGCAGCAGATGGGCTACCATGAATCGTACCGGGGGGTCGACATAGAGGTGAATCTCTTGAAGAAGCTCCGGCTTGAGGTTGCGGTGAATGACGCGTTTGTGAAACCAACGGTGGATGCCATCGTCGAAGGAGCGAGAACGGGAACTATTGGTGACGGCAAGATCTTCGTCTTGGATCTGCCGGAATGCATCCGAATCCGCACTGGCGAAACGGGGGAGGATGCGATTGGGTAGGTGCGACGCAAACGGCAAGCAGCTGGAACACTGTTGACGAGTATGAATTGAGATGTATGTAGGCCCTGCTTGGCGAGGGGTGAAAGTTCAAGGAAATGGAGGAATAGAGCGATGAAAAGCATATTGAGCGTGTTGTTGGCGCGATCGAGAAGTCCCTGTATGTTGAGCTTTCAGCAGGCTCCCGCTTCGACTTGACTGAGGCATTGGGGCTCGATGTTGGTGCGACGGTCGGCTATATCGCTCCGGATGAAGGGGATGATGGCTTTTCCCACTATACCGCCTCCGTGGGTTTGAGCTATTCTGTACTCACTGTAGGCGTGACCTACGTTGGGCAGATTGATGACGAGATCCTGGCGGATGCCGTTACGGCAGTTGCTGCGGACGAGGCTGCCGGTGTCGAGGGGGTTGAGGGCGTGACGGGATACGACACTGAAGTCGTCGGTACCGTTGGCATTGCTCTCGATTTCTAGTGCATGTTGGGTCAATCGGGGGGAATTGCATCCTCTCTGGGTGCGGTTGGCCCCTCTTGGGGTTTCCGGCAAGAAGAAGCCTCACACAAAAAAGTTCGAAAAATCGCTATTAATTGTTGACACCCCCATCCCTCGTGGTAGTCTTGCGCTCGTTTTTTTTGGGGCAATTAGGGCAGAAAACAGGCGGAATAGCGTATTTGAGACAACAGGAATCCGTGAACCTTTCCTTTGGGTAAAGGCCATGTTCCTGTTGTTTTTCTGTCATAATGGGGGTGTATGGGATCGTAGCCCATGTAGCTCAGTCGGCAGAGCACGTCCTTGGTAAGGACGAGGTCAGCGGTTCGATCCCGCTCATGGGCTCCAGTGCCATTGGAATAGCGATAAGAGATAACGACTAGTAACGAATCACAAACAAGGACAACGGAGGAAGCATCATGGCGAAGGAAAAGTTCGAAAGGACGAAACCACACGTGAACGTGGGCACGATCGGTCACGTGGATCATGGCAAGACGACACTGACAGCAGCGATTACGAAGGTTCAGGCTCTTAAGGGCTTGAGTGAGTTCATCGCGTACGACGAAGTTGCCAAGGCATCGGAATCTCAGGGTCGTCGTGACGCAACAAAGATTCTGACGATTGCAACGTCGCACGTTGAGTACGCCTCTGAGTCCCGTCACTATGCACACGTCGACTGTCCCGGTCATGCTGACTACGTCAAGAACATGATCACGGGTGCAGCTCAGATGGACGGCGCCATTGTTGTATGTAGCGCCGCTGACGGTCCTATGCCTCAGACGCGTGAGCACATTCTGCTTGCTCGTCAGGTGGGTGTTCCTGCCATCGTTGTATTCCTTAACAAGGTTGACCTTGTTGATGACGAAGAGTTGCTTGAGCTGGTTGAGCTTGAGATCCGCGAGCTGCTCTCGAAGTACGATTTCCCCGGCGACGACATTCCGATCGTTCGTGGCGATGCCCTTTCGGCCACGCACGCCAACTCGGCTGACGATCCTGCCTGCGAGTGCATTGGCAACCTGATGGATGCCCTGGACTCCTACATTCCTGAGCCCGAGCGTGTGACGGATCAGGCCTTCCTGATGCCGATCGAGGACGTGTTCTCCATCGAAGGTCGTGGAACCGTAGTTACCGGTCGTATCGAGCGTGGTATCATCAAGGTCGGCGAAGAGGTCGAAATCGTGGGTATCCACGACACGGTCAAGACGACGGCTACGGGTGTTGAAATGTTCCGCAAGCTTCTGGACCAGGGCGAAGCCGGCGACAACGTTGGTATCCTCCTTCGTGGTACGAAGAAGGACGACGTGGAGCGCGGTCAGGTTCTGGCGAAGCCCGGATCCATCACTCCGCACACAGAGTTTGATTCCGAGGTCTACATCCTGAGCAAGGACGAGGGTGGACGTCACACGCCGTTCTTCAAGGGGTACCGTCCTCAGTTCTACATCCGTACAACAGACGTAACGGGCGACATCACCCTTCCCGAAGGCGTAGAAATGGTGATGCCTGGCGACAGCGTAAGCATGTTCGTCAAGCTCATCCAGCCGGTCGCAATGGAAGAGAAGATGCGCTTCGCTATCCGTGAAGGTGGCCGCACGGTCGGTGCCGGAACGGTTGCTAAGATTCTTAAGTAGTCAATTCAGGCTACGCAAAACGTTGTTTTCGACTCCGTTTCGCCGCAGGCGAGGCGGGGTTGAACTACGTCAGTCAGGGGAAAGATGCCACGAGAAGCTGTCACATTGGCGTGCACCGAGTGCAAGCGCAAGAACTACATGACGAAGAAGAACAAGACCAACACGCCAGCGCGTTTGGAGATGCAGAAGTTCTGTTCGTTTGACCGCAAGCGCACGCTGCATCGCGAGACGAAGTAGGGCACTCTCAACCGATTTACCATAGGCCAGTAGCTCAATTTGGCAGAGCACCGGTCTCCAAAACCGGGGGTTGGGGGTTCGATTCCCTCCTGGCCTGCCATAGACGCCGGATCGTCGTTCACCGAGAGGTGAAGCGTTATCCGGTTAAGTTTGTTTTGATAAGAAAAGGTCCGCTGGCATGAAGCAGAAGACGGATACGATAGTCGCTCGATTCAAGAACTTCCTCAATGAGGTCGTGCTTGAGATGAAGCGTTCTTCCTGGCCAGAGCGTAAAACGCTCGTGTCACACACGATTATCGTGATTGTGTCCGTTTGCATGCTGGGTGTGTTTGTAGGCATTAGTGATAAGATTCTGGCCACCCTACTTCGGTGGCTGGTTCCGCAGGGGTGAGGCATAGATGGACAAGCAATGGTTTGTGATTCACACGCTGACGGGCCAAGAGGGCAAGGTCCAGGAAAGCATCAGGAAACGCCTCCAGATCGAGGAGATGGAAGATCTTCTTGATGAGGTGATCATCCCCACAGAGAAGGTCTCTGAGGTGAAGCGTGGTGTACGATCCACGACGACCCGTAAGTTTTTCCCGGGGTATGTGCTTGTGCATATTGCGCTTTACGGCGCAGAGCGCGAGATGATTGAGCGCTCGTGGCACTTTATCAAAGAGACCAGCGGTGTCATTGGATTTGTGGGTGGTGAACGCCCGGTTCCGCTGATGCCCGAGGAAGTGGAATCTGTCCTGAATCAGGTTGAGGAGAAGCAGGAGAAGGTTGCGCCGAAGGTGACGTTTGAGCCAGGCGAGACCATCAAGATCAATGATGGACCGTTCCTGAACTTCAACGGCACGGTTGAAGAGGTTGATCCGGATCGCGGAAAACTCAAAGTGTCGGTGGCAATTTTTGGTCGGACGGCTCCGGTTGAGCTTGAGTATTGGCAGGTAGAGCGCGTCTAGGCGTGCATCGTGCGCCCTGAGCCTGAACTTCATTAAACGCATAGAGAGAGTGAGGACAAGATGGCCAAGAAAGTCATCGGAGAAATCAAGCTGCAGATTCCTGCTGGTCAGGCGAATCCTGCACCCCCGGTTGGCCCGGCACTTGGACAGCATGGTGTGAACATCATGGAGTTCTGCAAAGCATTCAACGCGCAGACCCAGGATAAAGCAGGACTGGTAATTCCTGTTGTGATCAGTGTTTACGCAGACCGTTCATTCAGTTTTATCACCAAGAGCCCTCCCGCGGCCTCGCTTCTGAAGCGCGCTGTCGGCCTCGCGAAGGGCTCCGCCGTTCCGCATCGCGACAAAGTTGGCACGGTGACGCGGGATCAGTTGCTAGAAATCGTTCAGCTCAAAATGGCGGATCTCAACGCAAACGACGAGCAAGCTGGGATCAAGATTATCGCGGGCACGGCCCGAAGCATGGGCATCGACGTTGTAGATTAACTTTCTAAATTTCTGTTTAGCGGGAGCTCTTGTAGCGGCCGCCGTGAGTGCGGTGGATCAGCGAGAGAGCGTAGACCGGGTTGCTTGCAGGAGCAGGCGATACACCACAGAGAGGACCCAATACCATATGCCGAAACACGGAAAAAAGTACACCGCCATCAAGGCTCAGGCACCGACTGAGGTGCTGACGATTGAAGCGGCAGTGGATTTCCTGAAGGCCAACCCCGTGGCTAAGTTCGACGAGACCGTTGAGCTGTCCATGAAGATGGGGCTGGATTCACGAAAATCCGAGAATGCAGTTCGCGGAACATGCGCTTTGCCGCATGGCTCGGGGAAGGCAGTGCGAATCCTCGTATTTGCAGCGGGTGCATCTGCTGATGCGGCGCGCGAAGCGGGTGCCGACTTTGTTGGCAACGAGGATATGATCGAGAAGGTCAAGGGAGGCTGGACTGAGTTTGACGTTGCCATCGCAACGCCAGATGCCATGAAAGAAGTCCGCAAGCTTGGTCGTGTGCTTGGTCCGCGCGGTCTGATGCCGAATCCGAAGACAGGCACGGTCACAGATGACACCGCAAAGGCGGTCAATGAAGCCAAGGCAGGGCGGGTAGAGTTTCGCATGGATCGCCACGGCAACATCAACACTCCAGCAGGGAAGCTTTCCTTTGAGAGCTCACACCTCGTGGAGAATATCAACACGATTGTCGAAGCCGTCAAAGCGGCGAAGCCCGCTGGGGCGCGCGGCACGTATATCAAGAACTGCGGTTTGACATCTACCATGGGCGTCGGCCTACGGGTGAACGTCAGGGATTAGCTTGCGGAGTAGAAAACGATGAGACCGGAAAAAGAATCCATTGTTCGTGAGGCAAAAGCGGCACTTGATGCTTCGGAATTCGCGTTTCTTGCGGATTATCGCGGCATGACCGTGACGCAGTTGGCTGAGATTCGTCAGGCGCTCGCGGAGCAGAGCTCCGAGATGCACGTGCTGAAGAACAGCTTCATTGGCCTTGCCATGGGAGAGGAACGGCGCGAGGCGCTTGCCAACGACCTTCAGGGGCCGACTGGCATGATCACCGGCGCGGGCGATCCCACGGCGGTGGCAAAAGTACTCACGAAGTATGCCAAATCAACCGGACTTCCCGTCCTCAAGGGCGGCGTCCTCAATGAAATGACCCTCTCGGCAAGTGATGTTGAAGCGATGGCAAAGATTCCGCCACGCGAGGTCCTGCTGAGTATACTTGTTGGAACGGTTCAGGCACCCATGACGTCACTGGTTGGCGTTATGAACGCGAAGGTGACGAGCCTGTTGTATGTATTGAATGCGATTAAAGAGAAGAAGAATAGCGCTGCGTAACGGACTGCGTGAAAAAGGAGAAATGAATCATGACTGAAGAAACTAAAGTTGAAGAGACTGCTGCTCCGGTTGTTGAAGGCAAGATGGCCGAGTTCATTGACTGGATTGAAGGAATTAGTGTTCTTGAGCTCTCGCAGCTCGTTAAGGCGCTCGAAGATCGCCTTGGCGTGACGGCTGCTGCTCCTGTCGCTGCTGCGGCTGCTGCTGCACCGGCCGAGGGTGGCGGTGCTGCTGAAGAGAAGACCGAGTTTGACGTGGTCTTGACCGAAGCGGGTGGCAAGAAGATTGCCGTCATCAAGGAAGTGCGCGCCATCACAGGTTTGGGTCTGAAGGACTCGAAAGACCTGGTCGAAGCCGCACCGAAGGCAGTCAAAGAGGGTGTCTCCAAGGACGAAGCTGAAGAGATCAAGGGCAAACTTGAAGCGGCCGGAGCTACGGTCGAAGTGAAGTAGCGACGTTGCTGCTCACGGTTCACTTCAAGTCGTTTTTGGTCTAACAGCGAGGTGCCTTGGTGGTCGAAAGAACAAATTTCGGAAAACTGCGGGAAATCATTGATCCGCCGGATCTGATCGATGTGCAGACACGGTCGTATTGCGACTTTCTGCAGCGCGATCAGTCTTCGGATAAACGTAAAGCTCAGGGGTTACAGAGCGTCTTTAGCGAAGTATTCCCTATCGAGAGTTACGATGGGCGTTATGTCCTTGATTTCGTAAAGTATGAGCTTTCGGATCCAAAATTGGATCCGGTTGAGAGCGTCTATGAGGGGCAGACTTTTGCTGCTCCGCTGCACGTAACGTTCCGTCTGAAAGATGGCGATCACGTTACCGAGGACGTGGTCTACATGGGCGAAGTGCCCTTGATGACCGATACCGGTGCGTTTGTAGTCAACGGAGCTGAACGCGTTGTCGTTAGCCAGCTTCACCGATCGCCCGGAATTTGTTCGGAGAAATCAATCCACGCCAATGGCGCCACGCTCTATTCCATGCGTATTATCCCCGATCGGGGTTCCTGGATTGAAATCCAGTTTGATACGTCGGACTTGATCTGGATCTATATGGATCGCAAACGTCGTCGCCGTAAATTTTTGGCGACGACGTTCCTGCGAGCCCTCGGGTACGGATCGGACGAGGAAGTCTTGGGGCTCTACTATGATTTTGCCGAGCTCAAGCTCGGCGGGTCGTTGACCGAGTCTGACTTCGTCAACAAGGTCTTCAAGGACGATATCATTGATATCGACTCGAAGACGATTCTGGCTCGTCGCTATGAGCCCGTCACGGACGCAGCCGTCAAGCAGATCAAAGCTGCCGGAATTGATGTCGTCAATGTCGTTGATGTCTCATGGGATGAGGGCGTCCTCCTGCAGAGCCTCAAGGCAGATCCGACCCGTTCCGCTGATGATGCATTGAAGGATATCTATCACAAACTGCGTCCCGGCGACCCAGCCACTCCGTCGAATGCACGTCAGTTGCTTCGCCGCCTGTTCTTTGATCCCCGCCGCTACGACCTCGGTCGCGTCGGCCGCTACAAGATCAATCAGAAGCTGGCCCTGGATGGTGAGATCGATAACGAAATGCGTGTCTTGGATGAGCGCGATGTGATCGAAGCCCTTCGCCACCTGATCAACGTCCGTCGTGGCGCTGAGAATGTCGACGATATTGACCATCTCGGAAGTCGCCGTGTGCGCACGGTTGGCGAGTTGATGGAGAATCAGTGTCGTGTGGGTCTGGCGCGTACAGAGCGTCTCATCCGTGAGCGGATGACGCTGTTCGATCCGTCCACGGGTGTCTTGACGCCACAGCGCCTGGTGAACTCCAAGTCGCTTTCTGCGGTTGTCCAGGACTTCTTTGGTCGCAGCCAGTTGAGTCAGTTCATGGATCAGACCAATCCGTTGTCTGAGTTGGCGCACAAGCGTCGCCTCAGTGCATTGGGTCCAGGCGGTCTGAGTCGTGAGCGCGCCGGCTTTGAGGTGCGAGACGTTCACAGCAGTCACTATGGCCGCATCTGTCCGATCGAAACGCCTGAAGGGCCGAACATTGGTTTGATCTCTTCTTTGAGCATCTATGCCCGCGTCAACGATTTCGGATTCATCGAAAGTCCCTATCGCAAAGTCAAGAGTGGTCGCGTTACGGACGAAGTTGAGTTTCTGTCCGCTGACAAGGAAGAGCGCTTCGTGATTGCGCAGGCCAACGCGCCTTTGAAGGATAACGGTGATTTTCAGAATCCCCTGGTGTCTGTCAGGCATCGTGGTGACTTCCTTGAAGTGCCCGGTACCGAGATCCAGTACATGGACGTTTCTCCGAAGCAGGTTATCAGTATCGCGGCAGGCATGATCCCATTCCTCGAGCATGATGATGCGAACCGAGCACTCATGGGAGCGAACATGATGCGCCAGGCTGTGCCACTGCTTCGTTCCGAGCGCCCGTTCGTTGCGACCGGTCTTGAAAGCCGTGCTGCACGTGATTCTCGCGTGATGGCGGTTTCCGAGAGCGACGGCATCGTGGCCTCTGTTTCGGCGATGAAGATTGTCGTCTCCAAAGACGGCAAGATGCCGACCAAGCGATCTGCTCCAGAGTCGTACGTTGAGTACAACTTGGAGAAGTTCCGCCGCTCGAACGCGGGTACCTGCATCAACCAGAAACCGATTGTTCAGGTTGGACAGAAAGTCAAAGTGGGTGACACGTTGGCGGACGGTCCTGCTACAGATCAGGGCGAGCTCGCCCTGGGCAAGAACCTGCAGGTCGCATTTATGCCGTGGTCCGGCTACAACTTCGAGGATGCTATCCTTATCAGTGAGCGGCTCGTTCGCGCTGATACGTTTACCAGTATTCAAATCTCGGAGTTCGAGGTTGGTGCTCGTGACACGAAGCTTGGCCCCGAGGAAATCACGCGTGATATTCCGAATGTCGGAGAAGATGCCCTTCGCAACCTAGGCCCGGACGGTGTGATTCGTCCCGGTGCTGAAGTGCGTCCGGGAGATATTCTCGTTGGCAAGATCACACCGAAGAGCGAAACCGAGCTGGCTCCTGAAGAGCGTCTGCTTCGTGCAATCTTTGGTGAGAAGGCTGCTGAAGTTCGTGATACGTCGCTGACGGTTCCCAGTGGGACGTACGGCATCGTGATGGACGTGAAGGTTACCGCGCACAAAGAGGTGAAGCGCGCTGAATCCACGCCGACCGAACGCAAGCGTCAACGCAAAGCGATCGAAGAGGAGCACAAGACGAATCGTCAGGAGCTTCACGAGGATCTGACTGAAGCGCTGAGCAACATTCTGCTGGGTGAGAAGATTCCGCTGGATGTACGTGATGCTGAAGCTGGGGAAGTTATTATTCCGGCGAATCGCAAGATCACGAAGACGCTCCTGCGCAAGCTTGCAGCGGCGAGCGATCACATTCAGATTGAGAGCAGTCCAATCCAGATCAAGATTGACGAGATCATCGGTGAATACAAACCGAAGTTGGCTGATCTTGACGAGGAGCGGCAACGAGCCCTTGAGCGTTTGGAAAGTGGCGATGACCTTGACGCCGGCATCATCAAGCAGGTTCGCGTTTACGTGGCCGCTAAGAAGAAGCTGTCCGTGGGTGATAAGCTCGCCGGACGGCACGGAAACAAGGGTGTTGTTGCCCGAATCGTGCCTGACTGCGATATGCCCTTCCTGCCTGACGGTTCAACGGTTGATATTGTCTTGAATCCGCTGGGTGTGCCTTCTCGCATGAACTTGGGTCAGGTGTTTGAAACCCACCTGGGTGCGGCCTGCAAGCTGCTTGGCATGCATGCGGCAACACCGGTATTCGATGGTATCCCCGAGCTCGATATTGAGGATATGCTCGTTGAGGCCAGCTTGCCCCGTGACGGGAAGACGGTTCTCTACGATGGCCGTACCGGCGACAAGTTTGACCAACGCATTGTGGTTGGACAAATCTACATCCTGAAGCTGCATCATCTCGTCACAGACAAGATTCATGCACGCGCTGTGGGTCCCTATTCTCTGGTGACTCAACAGCCCCTTGGCGGCAAGGCCCAGTATGGTGGCCAGCGTCTGGGTGAAATGGAAGTGTGGGCGCTTGAGGCGTATGGTGTTGCCTACGCGCTGCAGGAACTGTTGACCGTAAAGAGTGATGATGTTGCCGGCCGCACGAAGATCTATGAATCTATCGTGAAGGGCAATAACACGCTTGATGCAGGAATGCCGGAATCCTTCAGTGTTCTGATCAACGAATTGCGCGGGCTATGCCTTGACGTTTTGATTGAGGGCGAGAAGAAAGACCGTTTGCTTTAACCTTTAGAAGCCGGGAGGCTATACTTTGAATCCAATCCTAGGCAAAGAAACAAGCGGCTTGAGCGACGTCGGCACGTTCGACTCCGTTGGCGTAACGCTGGCGGCGCCTGAAACGATCCGCTCATGGAGTCGTGGTGAGGTCAAGAACCCAGAGACGATCAACTATCGGACCTACAAGCCTGAGCGCGGGGGTCTTTTCTGTGAACGCATTTTTGGACCCACACGGGACTGGGAATGTAGTTGCGGGAAGTACAAGCGCATCAAGCACAAAGGCGTGATTTGTGATCGCTGTGGCGTTGAAGTTACCGTATCGCGCGTTCGTCGCGAGCGGATGGGGCACATTGAGCTGGCGGTCCCCGTATCGCACATCTGGTTCTTCAAGTGCACACCGAGCCGGATCGGCTTGATGCTGGACATCACGGCGAGCAGCCTTGAGCGGGTCCTGTACTACGAGGACTACATTGTCACCGATGCAGGCGATACGCCTCTCAAAGACAAGCAGCTGCTGAATGAGCTTGAGTACCGCGAGGCACTCGAGAAATACGGTGATGCCTTCTCTGCGAAGATGGGGGCTGAGGGGGTTCGTGATCTGCTCACCGCCGTGAAGCTTGAAGAGCTCATGGTTGAACTTGAAGCTGCGATGGAGAAGACCCGCAGCAAGCAGACGCGGAAGAAGCTCTCGAAGCGCATGAAGGTTACGGAAGGGTTCCGCACCAGCGAGACGCGTCCTGAGTGGATGATCCTCGACGTGCTTCCCGTGATTCCTCCGGACCTGCGTCCGTTGGTTCCGCTTGAGGGTGGTCGTTTCGCAACGTCAGATCTTAATGATCTCTATCGTCGTGTCATCAACCGCAACAACCGTCTCAAAAACCTACAGCAGCTCAAGACCCCGGATGTGATTATCCGGAATGAGAAGCGCATGCTTCAGGAAGCTGTCGACGCGGTGTTTGACAATGGTCGTCATGGTCGTCCCGTAACGGGTGCCGGCAACCGTCCGCTCAAATCCCTGAGTGATATGCTTCGAGGTAAGGGCGGTCGTTTCCGTCAGAACCTGCTCGGTAAGCGTGTTGATTACTCCGGTCGTTCCGTGATTGTAGTTGGCCCTGAGTTGAAGCTCAACCAGTGCGGTCTGCCGAAGAAAATGGCGCTGACGTTGTTTGAACCCTTCATCATTCGCCGCCTCAAGGAGATGGGTGTTGTGCATACGGTGCGCAGTGCCAAGAAGCTCATTGAGCGTCAGTCTGATGAGGTCTGGGACATTCTCGAGGAGATTACGCAGGACAAGACGGTCATGCTCAACCGTGCGCCAACGCTTCATCGTTTGAGTGTACAGTCTTTTGAGCCCAAGCTGGTTGAGGGTGAAGCCATTCATCTGCATCCGCTCGTTTGTACGGCATTCAATGCTGACTTCGACGGTGACCAGATGGCGGTCCACGTTCCGCTTTCAATTGAAGCTCAGCTTGAGTCACGTCTCCTGATGATGTCCACCAACAGCATCTTTTCGCCTTCGAGTGGAAAGTCTGTGATGACACCGACTCAGGATATCGCGCTCGGCATCTACTACATGACGGCACTTTCGCAGAACGACAAGATGGCCAAGTTCCGTCCCGGCTATGATCCGACTGCCGTTGAGCATCTGCCGATCTTCACGAACAATGACGAGGTTTTGCTTGCGCACGTCGAAGGCGCCGTGGCTGTCCACGACCGGATTCGCCTGCGGAACCCTGATTTGGGCCAGAACACCGCCTTTGGCGATGCTGAAGCCCGTGTCATTGAGACGACCGTTGGCCGCGTGTTCTTCAACGAAGTGTGGCCGCCTGAGATTGGCTTTGTGAACAAGTCCGTCGACAAGGGCGTGCTCGGTTCGCTGATCTGGCACTGTCACAAGCGTGCGGGCCATGATGCCACGGTGAAGGCTCTCGATTCGTTGAAAGAGACAGGATTCGAGAACGCGACGCTGGCTGGTGTCTCTATCGGTATGGTTGACATGATCATTCCAAAGGAGAAGGGCGAGATTCTGGCAGGCTCCCGGAAGCAGGTCGGAGAGGTCGATGCTCAGTACCGCAAGGGTGTCATTACCGATGGCGAACGCTACAACAAGATCGTCGATATCTGGACGCATGCCACGGAAGAAATCTCGAACGCCATGTACACGGCGATTGAAGAGAACGCCGGCAGCGATGAGACGAACCCCGTCTTCATGATGGTGGATTCCAAAGCGCGTGGTAGCCGTCAGCAGATCCGCCAGCTTGCTGGTATGCGTGGTCTGATGGCCAAG
>JABGOW010000305.1 GCA_018645275.1 Verrucomicrobiota bacterium | reverse complement strand
CCATCGGGTTGGCACGTGAAGAGCGAGGATGCGAACTTGGCATGATACTCCTCGCGGCTGCCGATGCGCGTGGAGCTGAAGGCGATACGTCCGTCCGGCAGTTCGACTGGGTCGTAATCATGAAAGGGCCCGCCGGTGATCTGGCGCAGGTTGCTGCCGTCTGGGTTCACGGCATAAATGTGGAAATAGGCATCGCCACTTTTGGCCAGCGAGAAGTAGATCGTGCCGCCATCATAGGAGACGCTCGGTGAGCCCAGCTTTCCCGTTCCCGCATCACAGAGCAGTGTCTTGACGCCATCCGGGCGGAAAGGCACGAGACTCCAGAGCTTACGTCCAATCGCCGCAGGCGTCATGGGATCCATTTCAAAATAGGCCCGCGTGCCCCGGATGTACTGCGCATAGGTCTTCTGGCCACCGGAGTTCAGGCTGAGCGCGTCGCTGACAAAGACGATGCCATCGTCGAAGATCGGTCCCGCAAGGGTCTCCACCTTCGGGTACTCCTGCGGCACGGGCACGGCCCGGTTCTTGTTGGGTGTTAGCTTTCCCCAGGGAGGAATGCTGTACGGGCCTACTACCGCAACAGGGCCCCAGCCTTCGCCTGCCGTGAAACCATTCTGGTGCCAGCCCTGTTCCGGGGCTGTCGTGCCAATCCAAGATCCGTCGCTGACGCGTTCAAAGGTCTTGCCGTCCTCGAACTCGACACGCAGCTTCAGCAGTAGACCTGCGGGGCCGGGCAGCGTATTCGTTGCCTTAACAGCCAGTGCATTCCGCTCGATGACCAGATGCTTGCCCACCTCCACGATCTGGGGGCGTTTCCAGGACGAAGGACTGGTGTCGGCCTGCCCAACCTGCTTGCCATTGACAAAGAGCGTCCAGAGATTGTCGCAGGTAATGATGACCTGCGCCTTCTTGGGCTTCTGCCCCGCGGGGAACGCAAACCCCTTCTGGAAGTACCAGGTCCCAGCGTCATCACCAGCGCCCTGCTGCCAGATCCATTGGGCGTTGTTGAAAGAGGGGGCTGCTGCTGATGCCGACAGCATGGCTATGCAGGCGCCCAGCAAGGCTGCTGTTATTGATCTTGTGATGCTCATGCCGTCCCCTCAATTGCGATACGGCACGGCGCCGCTTCCGTTGACGGTGTAGCCCCACTTGGCAATGTACGCTTTGCCGCTGAGAAATTCGTCGTTCTGCTCGGTGAGCAGGGCGTTCAATTTGCGGTCCAGCCGCTGGCGCAGCTCGGACTGTTCGGGCTGATCCACCAGGTTGGTCTGCTGATAGGGGTCGCGCTTATTGTCGTACAGCAGCCAGGGGCCGTTTAGATCGCGAGCATAGGTATAACGCGCCGTGCGAATGCCGCGATACTCCTTGCCTTTTCTCCACTCCCCGAACGGCGCCACACACTGGATCATCACGGCGCGATCACTGGGATCCTTGCCGTTGCGGATCACCTCCGCGACATCATCCCCTTCGACAGTCGACGGACTCTCGATGCCGCTCAAGCCCAGCAGCGTCGGCATGATGTCGGGGGTACCGATCGGCATCTCGATTTTCCGCCCCTGCGCGCCATGCGCCTGCGGGTAGCGGACCAGGAACGGCACACAGACCGACTCATCCCACGGCTTCTGCTTTCGCTGTTCTCCCTGCGAGCCGAGCATGTCACCATGATCGGATGTGAACACCAGGATCGTGTTGTCGCGAATACCGGCGTCATCAATGGTCTGCATCAGTTCTCCCATGCAGTCATCCATTGCCGCGATGTGCGCGTAGTAGCCCGCGAGATCCTTCCGGCTGCCGCCATTGGGGCGCAGCTTGATCTTCTCTGGATCGAACATCTCCTGATACTTGCGGGGTGCGGTCTGGTAGGGATTGTGCGGCGTCCCCCACGAAAGAAAGAGCACAAACGGCTTCTCGACACCGGCATGGTCCTTGATGTACGCCTGCGCATCTGTGGTCTGGGCAATGGCATCATAGCCTTCCCACTGAAGCTTCGTAGGGTCATTGCCGGCGTAGTAGGCCGACGCGTTGTAGTTGTGGGTGCACTCAAGTACTTTCCAGTAGTCGAAGCCCTGCCGCCGCTCGGGCGGGATATAGGCGCTGCGACCCTGCCCATCCAGGTGCCACTTGCCGATGTAGCCGGTGTCGTAGCCGGCCTCTTTGTAGACTTCGGCAATAGTCAACTCCCCGGAAGGAAACTCCAGGTCGTTGAGAAACATCCCGGTGGTGAGCGGGTAGCGCCCTGTCAGCAGGCTGGCCCGATAGGGCGTGCAGACCGGAGCGGTCGACACCGCGTTCGAGAAGTCCACACTCTCAGCCGCGAGTCGGTCGATGTGGGGAGTCTTGCCTTCCAGGTTGGGATCGCCCGCATAGCCCATCGCCTGCGCACGCAGTTGATCTGCAAACACAAAGACCAGATTTGGCCGTTTAGGTTCTGCGGCCATTCCCGGCTTACACTGAAGCGCCGCTGCCGCAGCGGCTGTTGTTCCTATGAACGCGCGTCGTGACATCATGCTCTACGCTACCTTTCTGAATTCCCGTTTGTCACTCTTCTTGCCCGTATCGACCTGTCGACGCTCCGCCCTCTGCACTTTCGGAGTAGTTCGCGGCAAAGATGACGATTGAGTTAGTTCCGATACAGTTAACGGCAAAGTTCTCGAAACAGGGGGAGTGTATAGCGCTCTACCTACTCCGTAAACTGCCTCGTAAACTTCTTCGAGTCTAACTATTCCGTTTCCTTTGCCGTAAACTCCATCGTTCTCTACGGTGGTCACGGTTCTACAAGTGACAACCTATTTCAGGACGGGGCCCTCGTCATTAATCGCCTGAAGGCGGTTGATCACCGGTGCGGTCTTGATGCGTGGTCTCACCGGGAACCGCGCCACCTGCGCTGCCGGCGGATCGGGGATCTGCCGGATCTCCTCGTCGCCGCGGTAGACGCAGTTGGCATCCACCCAGGCGATCAGGCGTCGCTGGTCTTCGGGTGACACTTTGATCATCGCATTCACGTCCGTACCATCCTGCGCCTTTGGGTG
>JABGOW010000259.1 GCA_018645275.1 Verrucomicrobiota bacterium | reverse complement strand
ACCAGCAAAAAACAAACATCAAACTTCGGTGTGCTTTTCTATTGAGTCAACGGGTATGCGCACATGACCAAACTACTGGACTGGCTGTCCGTAGTGTAAACGCCTCCTAAGGCATAAGCGCTTGTCAGGCAGATAGCCAGACAAGCGCTTCGTCCCGTGACCGAAACACTTCGGGTTCCCCGCCTACCAACTCAGAAATGTGGATGCTAAGCATACGGGAGAGGCCATACACGAGGTCGCCGCCTGCGACAATAGCGATTCTCCCTGCCCCTGTCTGCTGCCTGTACTTCGCTGCGAAACCGCTGATCAGTCTGATGTCATTCACGGTGAGAGAACCGGCATCAAGATCTGAGATGTCATAGCATCGCGGCATTCCGGGTTTCCACTCTGGATGGGACAACATTTCATCAATGACATCAGCAACGGCGGGTGCGTCAGCCTCACCAGATGAAGTACATATGAAAACACCGTTAAGAAACTCAACCTTCGAATCCAAGACTAACCTCCTGTCTAGCGTCGGAGCGAATGGCACCGATTCCCTTTCAATGACCAAACACGATGCCAACGATAGTGCGCACACCAGCCCGACGGAGACGAATGCTCTTCTCACCAAATTGCCCCCCGCCATTGTCGCTATTCTGCGTCACGACAAGCATCAGAGCAAGACGAATCACGAGGCATCCCGAAAGGCACTCGGCGGCATACCAAGGCGCTGACGAAAAGTCATTGCAAAATGTTGACTGGAGGAGAACCCGAGTGAGAGGGCAATATCGGTAATGGACTGGTCCGATGCCTTGAGCCATTCCTGCGCCAGCTCGAGGCGTAGCACGATCACATATTCCATCGTCGAATAGCCGGTTTCCGCTTTCACGCGTGGATTCAACGCCGACTTGCTCCAGCCGCTCAACGTGCATAGATCGTCCAGCGACCAGCGCCTCGCAGGATCGCGTCGCACGGCTTCCCGGATGGTGTCGATCTCAAACGCCGCGCGCTGCAGCTCCGCAATCGCCCGCTCAAGCGAGCGTGCCAGCTGCAACAGCAGGTCATCTAGCAGACGGTTCACACGCCACTCCCATCCGGTCGCACGTTCACTGAATTCGTCCATCAATCCGCAGAAGCGCTCTCGCGAACCCCGATCACGAGCCAGCTGTATCGGTTGCGTCGCTTGTCGAAACTGTACACCAATATAGCGCTGTAAGTTTGGCGGCAGCGCTGACCACTGCCCGAGTCGCAGCTTGCCATCACGCGTCACCACATCGGGGCGAATGATGACCCACGACAACTCACCGACATCCATCGTCTCGCGCGTCCCACCATGCTCCTCCCACGGCAGTGTTACGCTGGTTGTGCCGGGAAGCACGGCAACCCGGCGTCCCTCGACAGTCCAGTCAAACCGTCCCTTGTGTACATGACAGATCTCGATTCCCGGATTTCGGTGCTGCCCCAGGGGGCCTGCTTTGCGGAAGACCTCATGACAGAGCATTCCGATATGGGGAAACGCTGCCAGACTGCCGTTGCCCTGAGTTAGCCTCATATCACGCTTCATGCATGTATATAATCCTCCACGATGATTAATTGAAAGCAAATATGTACAGCATTTGCTTTCATGGACCAGCGTTACGGATGCGGTCGATGAAGAAAGTTCTATGAAAAGTAATGAAAACGGAAAGAGCTCTGAGTTCTTGACAGATGCTCCATTGACAAACAGGAAAACGACATGACCTTCTCGCAGAACGATACGAACGTACTTCGCGACCTGGCTACCCGCTGCCGTGAGATTGCGGACAGCGAGCAAAACCTGGTCCTCAAGCAGCGTTGGACGGACTTGAACGATCTGAAACACTCCGGCCCACCCCTACTACTGACCTCCCCGGAAGGCGCCTGGCGCGAGATCATTCCGACATTCCCTGTTGAATGCGAAGGCCAACAGGCACGCGGATGGGAGTGCGCACTACGGAAACGGATCTACCAGCACGATGTGATCAAGGATGACGCGGCCTTTGATCCTGTCTTCACCGTGGGCCGCGCCGTCAGCGTGGGCGACTACGGCATTCCGTTCAGTCAGTCACGCAGCGAAGAAGCTCAGGGCGCTTACCATGACGAGCCTGTGCTCACCAATCTTGACAGTGATTTGGACAAGCTCCACTTCCGCACACTGACGGTCGACCGCGAGAAATCGGAGGCAACTTTTGAGCTGGCCGCACAGACGCTCGGCGATCTGCTGGAGATCCAGTACCCGGCCACCTACTGGTGGACCTGCGGTCTAACGTGGCAGGCCATCAAGCTGTGGGGCCTCGAGAACTTGATGATCTCGATGTACGACAATTCCGAAGGTCTGCATCGACTCATGAAGTTCCTTTCAGACGAAATGCTCAACTTCATCACCTTTTTCGAACGCGAGGAACTGCTCGGCTACAACGCCAACGGAGGGGTCGGATCGGGAGGTCTCGGCTTCACGACGCAGCTCCCTTCTCGTGACCGGCCAACCGAGGGGCCGGTGCGGCTTGACCAGATCTGGGGCTTTGCCGAGTCGCAGGAGACGGTGGGCGTCTCGCCCGAGATGTTCGGCGAATTCATCTACCCCTACCAGAAGCCGCTGCAGCAGAAGTTCGGACTCAACTACTACGGCTGCTGCGAAGCCAGTGAAGGGCGATGGAAATCAGTCAGCCAGACGCCCAACCTGCGCTCCATCTCAGTGTCGCCCTGGAGCGATCAAGCCGCGTGCGCCGACCTCTTCGGCCGCGACTACGTCTACTGCCGCAAGCCCAACCCCTCCCCCGTCTGCATCAACTTCAACGAAGACGAGATCTGCAACGAGTTCAAGGAAACCCTCACCCACGCCGGCGAGCTCAACACGGTCATGATCCTCAAAGACACCCACACGGTCGAAAACCAACCCGAGCGCTTCGCCAAATGGGTCACGCTGGGGCGGCGGGCATTGGACGGCTAGAAGGGGAATAGGGAAGAGTAGGGACAGACAATTAGTGCAGTCACGGAGAGCAAGTTGGTGATTGGTCTGGTTGTGTGTTCTG
>JABGOW010000515.1 GCA_018645275.1 Verrucomicrobiota bacterium | reverse complement strand
TAGGAAACGACGACGTCTGAGGCTAGGTGAAACTGTGACTGTGAGCGCTGGATTATGAAAACAGAGAAGGCGCGAACCATTGCGCGAAGGCTGGAAATTACGCCTCGCTTTCACCAGACGGACATGATGGGCGTTGTGCACAATGCGGAGTACTTCCTCTGGTTCGAAGAGGGGCGCCTGCAGGTCATGTCTGATGTGATACCGGTAACCGAAGCGTTGGAACTGGGGGTCATCACGCCCGTCGTAGAGAACCACTGCGTCTACAAGACCCCCGCCCGCTTTGGTAACCAACTGACACTGGTGACCACGCATAACGTCCTTCCCGCGTACGAAGGCCGCCTGCGCTTCGATCACCACCTTGTAGACAAGGCAACCAAGAGTGAGATTGCCAGCGGCTACACGGTTATCACGCTGGTCGATGCGAAGAACATGCGACTCATCAAAGAATGGATCCCCGAGCTCTGGAGCCGCTATCAGGCTCTGGCATAGTCACTATTAGTATCGACGAAAGGAATACCGCAATGGAAACGTTCAAAGACAAAGTTGTCGTCGTCACTGGAGGCTCCAGAGGAATTGGAAAGGCGATCGTGGAGGCCTTCGCGGCAGCCGGCGCAAAGGTCACCTTCACCTACCGATCCCGGCAGGAAGATGCAGAACGCCTGGCCGCCGAAACCGGGTCAACCTCTATCCAGTGTGACCAGTGTGATGCAGAGCAGATCATCGCAACCGTGGACCAGGTCTGCGAGCAATCGGGCCCTATCGACGTTTTGGTCAACAACGCGGGGATCACCGCCGACCAGTTCACCATGCTGATGCCCACGGCGGACTGGGAAAAGGTCATGAACACCAACGTCAATGGGGTCTTTCACTGGTCGAAGACAGCCATGCGGAGCATGCTCATGGCCAGACGTGGCACGATCGTCAACGTGGCATCCATCTCCGGACTCGTGGGCGTTGCGGGCCAATCCAACTATTGTGCCTCCAAGGGGGCCATCATCAGTTTTTCGAGAGCATTGGCGGCAGAGCTTGGCCCAAAGGGCATCCGAGTCAACACGGTTGTCCCAGGATTCATTGACACCGACATGACCGCTACGGTTCCCCGCGACACCAAGCGGCGCAGCCTTGAGAGAATTCCGCTAAAACGTTTTGGAACGCCAGAAGAGGTCGCCAGCACGGTGCTCTTTCTTGCCTCAGATGCGGCGACCTACATTGTTGGTCAAACCATCGTGGTAGATGGCGGCCTGACATCCACGGGGGGCTGACAACAGCATGAAGACCGCTTTTCTATTTCCCGGGCAGGGCGCTCAAGAGGTGGGCATGGGGCGTGATCTCCTTTCCACTTGTCCTCTATTCAAGAGCCTCCTGGAGCTGGGATCAGAGTTGACTCACGAAGACCTTGAGAGACTCTGTAGCCGAGGGCCCGAACGCAAGCTGCGGCAATCCTTCTTTTTGCAGCCGATCATGGTTTCTGTATCGCTTGGCTATGCCTCCCTGCTGAGGGATGAGGGCATTGAGAGTGATGTAGTTCTGGGGCACTCGCTGGGAGAGATCACGGCGCTGGCCACCTCGGGAGTTGTGTCCGACGAAATGGCCGTCAGGATCGCCGCGAAACGTGGCGAACTCATGGACCATGCCGCAAGCATCGAAAAGGGGGGCATGGCCGCCGTGCTTTCCGTGCCAATGGAAACACTCCAGGAAGTGCTGGCAGCCGTAGACGATCCCTCTGGGGTCGTTATCGCCAATGACAACGCCCCTGGGCAGATTGTCATCTCCGGTCGGGAACAGCAGCTGAAGCAAATCTCCGAACAAATCCGGGAACGCCACTTGGGGCGCTGCCGAAGCCTTTCCGTTTCAGGGCCATGGCACGGTCCCTGGATGGAATCGGCGCGGCACGAATTCGAGGCCTGGATTGAATCTATTGAGTTTCTCCCGCCAAAGCGCCCGCTGGTCCTCAATGCCACCGGTGCGCAGGAGGATGCCCCGCAGCGAATCAAGGAACTGATCACCCGTCAGCTGACCTCGCCAGTGCTCTGGCGGCAATGCATGGCAGAGCTGAAACGCGTCGGTGTAGACACTCTTCTTGAAATCGGACCGGGACGCGTACTCTCCGGACTTGCCAGGCTCAACGGCTTCGGCGCAGAAAGCCGCGCGTTCAACATCAGTAGTCGTCGGGGGATACAGAGCTTCCTGGGTGCGTGCGTGGGCACGACCTCAGGCGACCTTGAAGTAACGGGGTAGACGTACGAAGAGCGACCGATCCCCTTCGAGCTCGACATCGCCCCGCGCGATCGCCTCTCGGGCATCCTGCTCACCAAAGGCAATCTCCGTCCAGAGACGGCTCTGACAACGGATCCGAAGCGTGGGATTGGGCGATGACTTCTCGAAACCCGTCGCCGTGCCATTCGCGATGGTGACACACACGTGCAGCTCTGGGTCCGTGAAGTCAAACTGTATCACGGCTTGAACATTCGCCGTCGCCCGGGCATTCACCGAAGCAACCATTCTCTGGAGGATCAGGCGCGGATCCCCTGCAACTTTCGCGACGCAGGTCTCAATCTCCATGGCGCCGGTTCCAATGCTCTGGGCATTCTCCCAGTAGACACTACTTTGCTGCCTGAAGGCGTCGGGAGTAGAGGAAAGATAAAGAGACGCGTCGGCAAGGTTGTCCTCACTGATACAGCCGGTACGACCAACCTCCCGGCCAGCAGCCACGAAGGCGGCGCGGACGCGCTTCAAATCTACAGGATTCGAGCGCTCAAACAGAGTGAGGTGCGATTCCGGGCGAACGAGCACCCCCCCCAATTTCAGATCCAGCGCCTCGGCGATCAGGCGGCAGGTATCCTGCAGTGGGGTGAAATTCTCCATACTGCGCAGCGCCGCCACGGCAATGAACACGATGCTCTTCCCTTCCCATCCCCAGGTGTGGCGGGTCTTGTTCCGGAACAGGCCGCTCGGTGTCGTCGCCAATCCAGCCTTGGTCAATGGAAGCGACCGCTCCAGGAATGCCTGCAACAGGCTGGAGAGCGAGTAGTAGTAG
>JABGOW010000047.1:17872-20619 GCA_018645275.1 Verrucomicrobiota bacterium | reverse complement strand
GCCGCAGTTCTCTTTGAGCCTATTTTTGGCTGCAAAGCTGATTCACCTGCCAGGCGAGCTGGCAGGGGTCAAAACGCCCAAGCATCAACATTTGAACGTTATCAAGGAATTACATGTGACAGATAACCGAAGAATCAATCCGCTTGTAGATCGGTATGTGACCACGGATATCCCTCTGGCCGAGATCATCCGCAACAGTCCTACCGTCGACAATCCCTGCACGAAAGCCCTGCTCCTGATTGCCGAATGCCTTGCCGGAAAGCGGCTGGCGAAGGAAGCCATTGCAGCGGCGGAGAGCGCGCCCATTCAGTCCGCTGACGCTGAAACGCGAACACTGCTACTCTGCGAGTGGGCGGAGCTTTCGTGCCGCATTGGTCGCCCGAGCGAGGCCCAGACACTCCTGCATCAGGCCAAGGCACAGATTACCGAGAAGACACATCCCGTCATCCGTGGAACCGCCATGCTGGTGGAAAGTGCACTTGCGGATGCCACAGGAGACCAGCACCGCCGTGAAACGCTCCTGCGCGAGAGCCTTGATGTTATCGGCGAACACGCCGCACGCCGCAAGTTCCACCTCTGGGAGCTCGCTCTGCTCCTGGCCACCCAAGGTCGAGGCAACGAGCTGACGGGGCAGCTCCGCGAGCTGACATGGCAATGCAATGAGCATTTCCCGCTATCCCAGCTGATGGTGGTGCAGTTCATCAACGCGGTTGAGACCGGCCACCTACAGGAAGCCTCTCAGCACATGACGGAGATCACCACATCCACCGCGGCCGAGCGCAACCGAGTACGCGCCCCCTACGCCGAACACCAGTCCCTTCTGACCCTCATGCACGCCTCTGTCGCGAGCCAGGGACGCCACGAGCTGAATATTCCCCGTCCTGATCGTCCCGTCTGGGCTCAGGTTGTTTACCATCTTTTGACGCGAGACAGCGGACAGGCCCTCACAATCGCCCAGCTAGAAGCGCGCAGGGCGATGAGTTCGATATTTGGAGCGGGGTTTAGCGCCCTGAACCTGGTACGTGCGGAACTTGCCTGCAGGCATCCCGAGGCTGCGCTACGACTCCTCAATATGCGACACGCCCGAGGAAACGAGCACTACCTGGATGACTTCTTCATGGCTCGCGCCGAACACCTCTCCGGAAATCAGCGCGAAGCGCGCCACTCCTTCCAGCGCGCCGTTGAAGCCGTGGACCACTACGATGCAAAAGGGCGGCTGGACTTCGAGCTGCGGCTTGCCACGGAACTCACCCAATCCGATATCGTGGCCCTCTCGAAGCGCCCGGTCCTCCACCAACGCTCGGACAAGAAAAGCGATGCCCCCCCCCCCCCCCCCCGTAACCGACGGGCAAAGCTCCGTTCAGCGACAGGTTCCACCGCAACCGCAGGCCACGAGAAGGCACAGACCCAAACTCACGTACCAAAGGGCATCCAGAAACTGCTCGGACGCAGCCTGGCGATTCAGGAGATTCAGGAGACGATTCAGCGATATGCCGATCTGGACGCCCCAGTCCTGATCACAGGCGAAACAGGAACAGGCAAGGACCTGGTTGCCCAGGCGCTCCATGAGGAGAGCGAGCGCCGAAACAGCCCTTATGTCGCGATCAACTGCGGAACCATCACGGAATCCCTCCTCGAATCGGAGCTTTTCGGGCACGAAAAGGGAGCATTCACAGGGGCCGACCGGGCCAACCGAGGCCTTTTCGAAGAAGCGCTCGACGGTACAATCTTCCTTGATGAGATCGGAGAAATCTCGCCGCGGCTGCAAATGGCCTTGCTGCGAGTGCTTGAATCCGGGGAAATCCGCGCCATTGGCAGCACACGCACACGAACCGTTCAGTGCCGCATTATAGCCGCAACGCATGCGCCGCTTCAGGAGCGGATTGACCAACGTCTCTTTCGCCAGGACTTGATGTACCGGCTGGAGCGGCTCTGCATTCGAATTCCCCCACTGCGCGAGCGGCAGGACGATGTCATGCTTCTAGCGCGGCACTTCCTCGATATGGGGCGCCCGATTGGGACACACTGCCACGTCAGCAAGGGGTTCATTCAGGCCGTGCGCCAATATCCCTGGCCTGGCAATGTCCGCGAGCTGCGAAATGTAATCGAGCGCATGCGACTGACCCACTCGGACAAGCTCTCCTACTCGGACCAGGACCTTGATATCCGGATGCCGACCGCCACAAGCCAAAAGGCTGGAACCGGCGAAAGGCGGCTGGTGGATGAGAATGCGCTCACAACCACGGGGAGTATTGCCCAAGAGCCCCTTAGCGCCTCAAGGGCCACGCCACAGGATATCCATGCATTCCTCAAATCCGGAAACTCGCTTCTAAGAAGAACAGATCGCCTCAGAGCATTGTTCAAGGAGCATCGGCGACTCACCCGCAGCGAGATCGTACAGATTCTAGGAATAGCCCCGAATACGGCAACCAAATACCTGAAGGCTCTGTGTGAAGAGGGCTTTGTCCGTCGAATTGAGCCCAATGCCTCCACGCGAACACACTACTTCGAATGCGTGTGATACGCTCCAGCGCACCGCCGCTTCGGAGTACGGGCTCCCCGCCGCTCCGCGGCAACCCAAAGCGGTGACTCCGTCCCCGCACTCCATATCCCCTCAGGTCCAAGCGAAATGCCTTTTGGAGTGCTGGCGATGAAATCGCCGCTTTCCGCGAGCACGGAGTGCGCAGATTGCGCACAGCGCCTTAGAACTACCCAGCGCGATTTACCCATTCACGCTCCGAGCGAAG
>JABGOW010000047.1:12985-17772 GCA_018645275.1 Verrucomicrobiota bacterium | reverse complement strand
GCACAGCGCCTTAGAACTACCCAGCGCGATTTACCCATTCACGCTCCGAGCGAAGCATGGCCGCGCCATGCGTAGCCCGTCAGGGCGAAAAGCATGGCCGCGCCATGCGTAGCCCGAAGGGCGAAGCATGGTGGGCGAGGCGGGACTCGAACCCGCAAGCCGTGAGGCACAAGATCCTAAATCTTGCGTGTCTGCCAATTTCACCACTCGCCCTCAAAAAGAAATTGTAGAGGCGGTTGTGCCCTAATGGCAGAACCGACATGCCCTCGCTGTAGGCTCCGACGGGCTCTGACGCGTGGCTGCACCATGCGTCGCCCATGCGTCGCTTTCGCACCTCAAGCTATGCAGGGCATGCTTCGCCCTGACAGCCTTCTCATGGCCGCGCCATGCGTCGCCCCGTCAGGGCGAAAAACATGGCCGCGCCGTGCGTAGCCCGATAGGGCGAAGCATGGTAGAGGTGCAGGGACTCGAACCCTGGACCCGCTGATTAAGAGTCAGCTGCTCTGCCAACTGAGCTACACCTCCACAAAAAAAATGGAGCGAGCGAAGGGATTCGAACCCTCGACAACCACCTTGGCAAGGTGGGGCTCTACCACTGAGCTACGCTCGCACTCCAAAATCGGGCAGTAATCTATCGCATGTGCGCTACAATGCAACCCCTTTTTTTGGATCATCCGCAACTCTGAATGTGTCATTGCTGAAGAACCGCGGCCATGAAGCGTAATAAGGATACGGCACCTGTCATCCTGAGCGAAGTCGAAGGATCTCCAGCGCAGGACCTTACGCGGATATTGGAGATCCCTCAGCTTCGCGCGGAACAACGCCCCATTGGCTGCCAGCAATTCAGCGCCGGCAACGCCATTTGGTGTAGTTTCCCGTGCCAAGGCCGAGGATCAGCAATAGCGCACCGACGCCCGTCATGAAGCAAGTCGTGTACGTATGGAACTCGCTCCCATAGTACATAAACATCCCGATCGTGAGCGCAAGTGCTCCCAGTAGACACAAGATGATGGACATCACGATCAGTGTATTGTGCTCAACTCTTCCCTCAAGCATGCGAGCCACTCCTTTCTGAAAAGATCTGTGCGCAAGGCTACTATAGTCTGCGGGATTGCGCAATTGGGGTGTGCCCTGATTTTTGCATAGGGAATTCCCTTATCAGGTGATGAACCGGAAAAAGAGGGGATGTCAGGCGCTGAGTTCACGGCTTCGGCCCGAAGCGGCAGCAATTGCCGCCGCCATGTCCGCCTTGACAGAACCGTCGTTCAAGACGGCAAGTCCGGCGGCCGTCGTCCCGCCCTTCGAGGCGACTTGCGACATAAACACTTCAGCAGAAAGGCCACGCTCAAGCAACACCTTGGCGGTACCCAGCATGGTCTGCCCCGCAAGCAGCGCTGCAGTGGCAGGCGGCATTCCCTCTGCAACAGCGCCCTGCACTAACGCATCGAGTGCAAAAGCGAAAAACGCGGGCCCGGAACCACTCAGGGCAGTCACGACGTCAAACAGGGATTCATCCAGCTGCAGTGCGCGACCCGAAGCACCAAAAATGCGATCGACGCGTTCGAGGTCCTCGGCCGTGGCGTCGTTTGCTCCGCAGAAAACGCTCATCCCCTCACCAACCTGGCAGGCAAGATTTGGCATCACCCGTACAAGCCGCGCCCCAGGGAGCTTCGACGCGAAATAGGCCAACGGCTTCCCGGCGGCAATCGAAATGACGAGCTTCCCGGCAGCACAAGACGCCAACCCAGCAAGAACCCCATCGAGCTCCTGTGGCTTCACGGCAAGAACGACAACATCAGACGCCTCCACAACGTTGCGATTCTCGGAGGTGACACACACCCCGTACAACCCCTCCAGCGCCGCACACCGATCAGGGCTGATATCACTGGCTGTAATGTCCACGGCCTTGCACACGCCAGAATCCAACAGGGAGGAAAGAATCGCCTCCGCCATTTTTCCTGCACCCACGAATCCAATCTTCATATCGACCACTTTCTGAACTGACCAATCCAAATGCACCGGCGCCCTCGGCCGCCAAATCCAACCGCTAGCTGCAGGGGCGAACATTTCGCCTCTCTGGTGAAATACTCGGGCTAGGTAAGCCACACCATAATACGCTGCATGATTTCCATCATCCACATGAACGGCTTGAGTATACGCCCCGAGAAGGGGACGAGCCCGAAACTGGCAAACACCAGCAGAACGGCATAGGCGATCAAGACCACTAGCCAACCGGCTGCAACCGTTTTTGGGCGCCGTTTACCCTTCTTCTTGGGGTGGCCCATGGCGCGCTGTGTAGAGCGGGGGTTCTTCTGTTCCTTGTTCGGAGCCCACCACTCCGGCAATTCGCTACTGACCTTGCCCTCAAGATACGCATCCAGGATCTCAACAACTCCCTCAAGAACTTTCTTGGTGGCAATGTGCCCCTTGCTCCGGTGCACGGTGGCCATCACGTCGACCTCGGCATTCAGCGGGCATCCCGTCAGTTTGGCAACAGAACCATCCAGCATGCTGATATCATTGTGGCCGTTTCCAATCGCGAGAACATGCAAGGCGTTAATCCCCAGCCGATCCGCCAACTCTCCAAGGGCCAGACCTTTGGTAAAGGGAACGGTTCGAATGTCTACTTCCTGGAGATACTGGTAGACGCGGAGGTGTTTGAACTCCTTCGCCTTTTCTGTGAGCATTCTCGCGGCGGCTTCTGCTGCATCCTCGGTGCTGAAGCGTAGACAGAGACGGTTGCGGCGGTGGTACACAGTGGAAACCCCGTCAGACATCCCCGTAATCATGCGGTGCCACTGATTCAGAGCCTCCCGCATATAGAGCTTACTCGACCAAATGTGATAACGGACGAAGAAGTTCCACGCATAGTGTGGGCGATAGCCGAACCGTGTCAGGCGGTAGATATAGGCGTGCTTGATGATCACGTATTCCGGCGCAAGATTCAGCGTCTCCATCGGCGCGAAGAAGTGCAGAAAACTCCTCAACGATCGCCCGGTGCAGGCGACCCACACCGTGCCATACTTCGCGCGGTAGGTCGCAAGGCGATCCCGAAACTCCTCATACGCGGGAAACGCGTTCATGCTTCCTATGAGCGTTCCGTCAAGATCGGTGACGATGAGTTTAACGTCAGCCATGGGCCTTTCACTTTCCCTAAGGGCTAAAGGTAACTATTTACCGCATCCCCCGCTTTTCAATTTCGGCCTGCAGCGTTTGAACAAAGGCCTCGTTATCCGCATCTGAGGGGCGATAGCCGGGCTGCGAGGGGTCAATTCCCAAACGCCCCTGCTGGTCCAGCATCCACGTTGCCGTAACACCATCACTGAAGACCACGGAACCACTGACCAGCGCCCCCGGTCTCATGAGCCGGTCGATCTCGACAGTGACGCTGCCGCCAAGTGAATCGCCCGGGGCTGGTGGAGGGGGCTCCGGCGAGGCGGGGGTCGCGGTAGCGGTAGAATCGTCAACTTCCGGCGCTTTCTCTTCCGGCTCTTCAATCGCGACATCGAGGTCGACAATCAGGAACCGAACATCCATGTAGGTCATCGTCTTGCCAAACTCGCTGGCAATCCGCCGCTGGATTTCGGCCAAATTGCAGCCCTCTCCAACCCACTGCTTGATCACATCCTTCTGCGTATCAGAAAACTCCATGCGTATATCCCTTTCTACTCATCTACAGCAAAGACAACAGAACCGTAACCAACCACCCATGAACCGCGGCTCTCGGGGTGATCATCCCCGCTATTGCGATACTTCATGAGCGTACCCGACTCCACACCCTGCAATCTGGCGTACTTCAGAAGTGTCAGCACGGGACCAATCCCACAGCAAATCTGCTCCGCAGGTGACCATGCATTCCGCAGGCCACGTTCGTCAAGGTCAGCAATCTGCTGCAGCGTCGTCCGATCGGTGTGCGACACACGCTCATAGCTTGCATCGTGCAGCAGATCCGTGCTGGCGACGACCACAATTCGCGTGCGTTGTGAAAGCTGATGCAGCGCTGATGCCAGGGCATCAAACGTCTCCATGTCGTGGTCTCCAATCAGGCCCACCACCAAGCGGGCCTCCGGCAAGGCGACCTGAGCGAACGGAATCTCGTTCTCCGCTGAATGCTCGCCCTCGTGAGGGCGCGAGTCAAATCGGATACGATCGGAGGCTGCAACCAGAACAGAGCCGGCCTCTCGATCCAATGCGGTTTCGCCAATGGGAGTTGCGATCGCGTCTCCATCCATGAGCGACACCCCGGGAAGCCCGCCACGATGATTAAACCCCAGGATCACAACAACTTCTGGCATGCCCACTCTGGCGGCATTCTCCTGGAGCGCACGAAAGGTGTAACCTGCAACGGGCCCCGAATAAACATAGCCCGCATGCGGGGCAATTCCTCCGACAATCCTGCCGGAGACCGGTTGCAGCTCGGCGGAGGCCATGTAGCCTTCCACGGCAGTCACCAACTCCGCCCGGGACCCCGGAAACCAGCGTCCGCTACCGTAGGTCTTGTTAATCACCTGCTGCTCTCCTCCATGGCATGTCAGCGCCGCAAACCACAAAATAGCCACGATCCCCACCAGAGCCTGTCCGAAAAAGGGCCTACGCCCTGAAAGGGCTTCATATACTAGCCCAGGGCAACGCCCTGGGGAACGAAAAAACGGAGACATTAGCCCTGAAAGGGTGAGACGCAGTGAAGTTTCCGATGGTACGACCATAGATCTGTCATCCTGAGCTTGCCGAAGGATCTCAACGCGTGTTGAGCACATGAGATCCTTCGGCAAGCTCAGGATGACAAG
>JABGOW010000047.1:0-12975 GCA_018645275.1 Verrucomicrobiota bacterium | reverse complement strand
AAGCCTATGTTGGGTTAAGCACAATATGTTGCGATGCATGGCGACAGGCAGGAGAAAGTCGACGCCCCACCCCAAGATGCTACATCACGACCTTCTCACCTTTTCGACTCTCGACTCTCGACTCTCGACTTTCGACTTTCGACTTTCGACTTTCGACTTTCTCTTAACATTGTCCCATTCGGCGTCCATCTCTTCAAGCGTACAGTCATTCAGAGATCGCCCCGAGGCATGAATGCGCGCTTCGAGCGCCTCGAAACGATTCGCAAACTTCTTCACCGCAGCTTCCAGAGCTTCCTCTGCATTGATTCCCTGGAAGCGGCTCAAGTTCACCGTGGCAAAGAGCAGGTCGCCCAACTCTTCCCTGAAGTGCTCGGCGTCACCAGACAATAGAGCTTCCCGCGTTTCCGCGAGTTCCTCTTCCACTTTGCACACGACATCGCTGACATCATCCCAATCAAAGCCAACCCGCGCCACGCGGCCCTGTACGCGCTGCGCTCGCTGTAGGGCAGGCAGGTGTCGCGGAATACCCTCAACGAGAGAGCGAGGCCCCTCCTCGCCCTTCTCGGACGATTTGATCGCCTCCCAGTTGCGTACCACATCCTCCGGCGTATCGGCCTTCACATCACCGAAAACATGGGGGTGGCGACGGATGAGTTTCTCCGCCAGGCGGTTGGCAACATCATCGAAGCGGAAGGAGCCCGACTCGCTACGAATCTGCGCCTGCAGCAGGACCTGCAGCAGGACGTCGCCAAGCTCGTCCATGTGCTCACCCGGATCACCTCCGTCAATGGCATCAATGAGCTCGTAGCACTCCTCAACGAGGTACGGTTTGAGCGAGTCCAGCGTCTGTTCACGATCCCACGGGCAGCCTTGGTCTCCCCGCAATCTCTCCACAACAGAGAGCACGCGGTCGATGCCTCGCTCCTCGCCACTCATGACATGCCAGCCAGCCGACGCGTGGTACGCACCGCACAGAACTCGCGCCCGCACATGGTACAGTGATCAGGATCACCCTCTTCGGTCGAGCGCGACCCTTCATAGCGCCCACGCGCGGTATCGCCATCAAGCGCCAGCTTGAATTGCTCCTGCCAGTCGAAATTGATCCGGGCCTTGGCCATGGCATCGTCATGATCGCGCGCCCCCGGGAGCCCCTTGGCCACGTCCGCAGCGTGGGCGGCGATGCGGTAGGCGACAAGCCCTTGGCGCACGTCGTCGGATGTCGGCAAACAGAGATGCTCTGCCGGCGTGACATAGCACAGCAACGAAGCGCCGTGATAGGCTGCCGAGGTAGCACCAATCGCGGAGGTAATATGATCGTAGCCGGGGGCAATGTCTGTCACGACGGGCCCCAGCACATAGAAAGGCGCTTTGTCGCAGAGCTCCTGCTGACGCTCCATATTCATCTGAATCTGGTCAAACGGCACGTGCCCCGGGCCCTCCACCATCACCTGAACGCCGGCCTCCCGGCAGCGGGTCACGAGCTCGCCGAGCGTATCAAGCTCCGCAAACTGCGCATCGTCGCTGGCATCGGCCAAACACCCCGGTCGCAGGCCATCCCCCAACGAAACGGTCACGTCATGCTTCCGACAGATCTCCATGATCTCATCCCACCGTGTGAGCAGAGGATTCTCGCGCTCGAAGGTCTCCATCCATTCGGCCAGGATGGCGCCGCCACGACTGCAAATGCCCATCAATCGCTTGATGGCCAACGCAACATGCTCCCGCTTGAGACCGGCATGGAGTGTCATAAAATCAACGCCCTGCTCCGCCTGATCACGGATGACGTCCAGCAGCAGATCCTCGGTAAGAGCCTTGCTGTCTCCGCCGACGCGCGACAGCGCTTCATAAATCGGCACCGTACCAACCGGAACGGGGCACGCATCCAGAATGGCCCGGCGCACATCCCCCAGATCCTCACCCACGCTCAGGTCCATCAGAAAATCAGCCCCGGCATCCAATGCGACCGCCACCTTGGCGACCTCTTCGTCATTGCATGACCGCACCGGTGAACGCCCAATATTGGCATTCACCTTGGTCTTGTAGGAGGAACCCACGACAACGGCTCTACAGTTCGCGTGAGCCGGATTCATGGGAATGACAGCGTGGCCACGGGCGATTTCATCCCGAACGAACTCAGGGGGTCGGTTCTCGTCGCGAGCCACCGCCTCCATCTCGGGTGTAATGCGGCCTGCTCGTGCTTCAATTAACTGTGTACTCACGGTGGTATCCATTTCCTGTGGTTAGCCTCTATTAACGCAAAAGGAGGACGTAAACAGTCCCCCGCAGCGTGATCATATTCGTTGTCTCATCTACATGCAGCGTCTCGGGCAATGCGCGAGACCAGCCCATACCGAAATCAGAAAGCCTCCACCAACTTCAGCACAAGCTTCTCAGCGGCAATATCCAGGGATTCAATCACATAATCGGCACCGCTGAAATCCTGAAAACTTGTAAGGGAATCCGGAACGGCAAAACACCGCATACCGGCACAGAGGGCCGATTTGCAGGCAGCCGCACTGGTGGCGGCCACGGTGCAGAGCGCCGTGGATGTCCCCATCTGTTTGGCGAGCGTCAGCCAATCCTGAGCGGTGGGAAATGCCCTGCCATGATCGCGAGCCGCCATGATGTGAATATCGTCGGGAGATAGATTCAGCTTCTCCAACAAATTGGCGACGCTGTCCTGATCCAGACAGGTGAGCGCACCGAGCTCAATGCCGTGACTCCGCAGATCGTGCGTGAGGGCAATCAGACCTCTATTCTCGTGGTCATCGTGCTGAATCATTTCGACGTACACACTCCGAATGGCATCGCAGACCCCGTCAGAAGAAAGCTCTGGCGTTCCACGGTCCGCACCGAGGCGCCTGACTGCTGTCGTCAATGAGGAGGGAACGAAGTAACGGGCAAACAGCGCGGGCGTGAGCGCGATGTCATGCTTGCTCAACACCTTCTCTGCTGCGCTGTACAGGAACTCTCGGCCCGACGTTGCCAGCAACTCCAATTCAAAGAAAAGGGCTCGCATCGGCTCACTTGAATCCGACTGTGTATTCATCGCGGCATCCATCGTCTCGTGTATCCCCCCCATATCACCACATTCCAGCTGACAGCCTCCATCAGCGCGCCTCGAAAAAGGCAGGGCCGAAACCCTAGCAATCCCCAGCCCCACCCGTCAACCCTGAGAAGGGGAGAAGAATGGTTGAGGGATGAAAGCTGAAAGCTGAAAGCTGAAAGCTGAAAGCTGATTGGCCAGCCCGAGCAGACAGAGCCACTTTTGCGCCTCCTGCGCCTCTTTGCGGCCATCATCCCGCCCCCGCTTGTGTCGGCGTCGGCAGGCAGACCGTGAACGACGTGCCCTTCCCAACTTCGCTTTGCACCTTGATCGTCGCATTCAGGTTCTGGCCGATCTGCCGCACAATCGCGAGCCCCAGTCCCGTGGACTTGGGATTGAACTTGGCGGCCTCCTGACTCCGATAGAAGTCCTCGAAGATGTGCGGAACCGCTTCCGGACTGATGCCGATACCATGATCGGTTACCACCAAGAGGCAGCCCTCATCGCGGTCACGCACATCGACCTCAACGCGCCCCCCCGGCTTCGAATAGGAGATGGCATTTGAGATCAGGTTCATGAAGAGAATCTTGAGTTGCCCGGGGTCGCACCTGGCGGAGATGTCGTCGCCAGCAACCGCCACCGTGACGCCCTGCTCTGTCGCCAGGCCTGCCAACTCCTCGATCACATCGCACAGAAGCGTCTTGAGTACAATGAGCATCTCTGACACTTCGGAAGTGGAGCCGGAGCGCAGTCTACCCAGTGTGAGAATTTCTCCAATCCGCGACCGCAACGTTCCTGAACGCATTTCGATTTTCTCAATGATTGCCTGAACCTCCTCTGGTAGCGAATCCCAATGGAGGTGCCTCAAAACATGAATATTCCCTTCGATGCCGGAGAACGGCGCTTTCAGGTCATGCGTTGTACGGAGCATCTGCTGATTCTTGTCCTCATCCGCCTGGCGAAGGCGGGCGTTTGCACCATCAAGCTCGAAGTCACGCAAACGAACAGCATCGGAAATGGAGGACGTCAGATACCAGACCACAAACATAACGAAAACCGTAAACACAGCCTGAATCACGCCGGCAGCCACGGTCGTTGGACCTGATGTCAGAATGCTGGAACGTGGAATCAGGGCGCACTCAGAGGCCGCGACGGCACCCAAAAAAAGACCGGCGCTGAGTAGCGCGACAAGGAAACTGTCCCGTCGACCAAAGAAAATGCATGCGAGCACGATATGAAAGAGGAAGGCGAAACCGATTGGCGTCCCGGTTGGCCCCATGAGAGTGGTCAACGCCGAGAGGACGACGAGATCGGAGGCAATCTGAAACCAGATATTGGGAACAACGGCGAGCATTTCCGGGCCAGAACGGATTCGCCGGAGCCATCTCAGCGTAATCAGGTTGAGCAGCGCGAGCAGCGTCGCCAGGGCGAACGGCCAGAGCCGCGGGAGGACAAGGCCAAACCGGGTCGCCGTCGCTTCGGGGATCAGGATGCCAAGGGCACCAAGACAGAGCAGCGTGAGCGCAACGAACCAGCGAATACGCGTAAACCAAACCGCATCCAGGAGAAGAACCTCTCCTCCCAGGGCCACATTGCTCCCAGAAGGGAGACTTGAGGGAGACTGCGCTACGGTTGGTCTGAACGTGAACGTCGCCATAACAAGCTACATCGCCATTTGCATCTCAGAAAGATCCGCATACCGCGCCACAAGCGGCTCGATCACGTTGCCGACATAGGCATCCCAGCGCTGCTGGACGGCAGGCCACCCGGCAAGGGCGGCGGTGGATTTCCCCAACAGCCCGTCAATAGCCGAAACCGCATCATCTCCAGTCGCGGAAGAAAGCGTAGCCACGGTCAGTTTCCCCGTGGCAACATCGGTCCCCAGACTCTTTCCTGTGGCCTCGGTATCCGTACAGGAATCGAGCAGATCATCGGCAAGCTGATAAGCCGTACCCAAGTCCGTTCCGGCCTTCACCAGCGCCTCGGCCAAAGCAGAATCATCGCCGGCGGCGCAGGCCGCCGCCAGTCCGAAAAGCGATCCCGTCTTGCGACGCGCAACCGAGACGCAGTCATCCCAGGAATCATGACTCTGCCCGCTCGAGAACTCCTGCTCCGCCTCCGCTTCGCACATATCGCGCAGCGTCTGGATCAGCAGCGGCAGATGTATGGCTCCAGCCTCTTGCACAAGCCCCAGGGCTATACTGAGAAGCAGGTCACCAATCAAGACGGCGGCCTTGGTTCCCTCGGATACCCAGAGCGCATCGGCATGGCGGCGTTCAACGCCACCATCTATGATATCGTCATGTAGCAAACTGGCCGCATGGAGAAGCTCAAGAGAGGCCCCCAACCGGTCCAAGTCATCAGAGGGGACGCCAGCGCCCATCCCAACCTCAAGCACCAGCCGAGAGCGCAGCATCTTCCCGCCTTCAACGGATGAACCGAACCGATCAATCTCATCCTTGAGAGCGGTCTGCCGAAGGGCCTCCGAAATGACGCGCTGTACGCGCTCCATGTCACAATCTGTTGTTATCAATGCGCTCATCAGGCACACATCTCCACATAGAAGCTGTCGCTACACCCAGCACCACTGGAATAGCAAAGCGCACGGCAGGTCACGAGACAAATCAGGGGACACTACTTGTGCTTCCACTCTTCGTAGTAGTCCCAACTCAGCGAGGCATTCGCCTGAGCCAACTCCTGGTCCTTGGCCCGGATGCTCGCCTTCATGGCGTCCCCCGCGGATAGCAGCCCTATGAAAGCGCCCTCTTTCTTCACCACCAGATGGCGAATCCGAAGCCCGAGAAACTTGTCCATCAGGCGGTAGACCGACTCGTTCCACTCGCAGCAGAGCAGTGGCTGACTCATGTACGCCGACAGCGGAGCCGAGGCGATGCCAAAGCCATCCTGCGCAAGATCTCGCGACAGATTCCGCTCGGTCCAGATACCCACAATCTGATCTGCCTCAGAAACCAACAGGCATCCCACGTTTTCCCGTTTCATCAGCGCAACGGCTTCAGCAACGGTCGTTGTGGATGGGACGCTAACCAATTCACGATTCTTGTCCTGAATCAGATCCTCTGCTATTATCATCTTTTGTGCTCCTTAGTACTCCTTAACGGAAGTGGTGACACGCATGCAAAATGCTCTGGCAACGGTTCTTGTAGCTGTCCTTCTGTTCGGGCTGGCCATCCTCGCCATGGCGGTCGGTCTGCTCCTGCGCGGCAAAGTGATGCGGGGCGGCTGCGGCAGCTCCACAGGTGATACCGCCATTGGCTGTGAAGCCTGCTCAAAGAAGAAACTGAACCTGTGCGACGAAGAAGACACCTCCAATCTCGCCGGGCCCTCGTTCGCAGCCACCATGGGCCGCTTCACCACGAAATCCTAGAACTCGTCGAACGCGATCATATCCTCTTCGACGCCAAGATTATACAGCATGCGATTGACCGCACTGAGCATCATCGGCGGACCGCAGAGATAGTACTCGACCTCCGTGGGGTCTGCGTGCCGATCAAGACAGTTGTCCAACAATACCTGGTGAATGAAACCAACGTACCCAGTCCAGTCATCTTCAGGCTGAGGTTCACTGAGGGCAATATTGAAGCTAAAATTCTCGAACTCACGTTCAATGGCGCGGAATTCCTCTTCGTAGAACACCTCACGCTTGGAGCGCGCCCCGTACCAGAAACTGACCTTACGCGTTGTCTTCTGCGTGTGGAAGAGATCGAAAATATGGCTCCGCATGGGGGCCATACCGGCACCGCCACCCACAAAGACGATCTCACGGTCCGTCTCCTTCATGAAGAACTCACCGTAGGGGCCGCTAACCATCACCTTGTCACCGGGCTTGAGATTGAAGATGTACGACGAAGCAATGCCCGGAGGCACATCCATACCCCGCGGAGCGGTCGCAATGCGGACATTCAGCATGACGCGATTGCCCTCTGCCGGATGATTGGCCATTGAGTACGCCCTGAAGCACTCTTCGTCGCTCTCAGTGTGCAGATCGAAGAGCTTGAAGTGGTCCCAATCTCCCCGGTATTGCTCCTCGACATCAAATGAATCGAAGCCCAGCTTGTAGGTCGGAATGTCGATCTGAATGTACCCGCCCGCTTTGAAGTCCAGGGACTCTCCCGGGGGCAGCTCAGCGACAAACTCTTTGATGAACGTGGCCACGTTCTGATTTGACGTGACCGTGCATTCCCACTTCTTGACGTCCAGTACCTCCTCGGGCACCTCGATTTCCATATCCTCACGCAGCTTCACCTGGCAGGCTAAACGGACGCCTTCGCGTTGCTCCGGCTTCTTGATGAATCCAACCTCGGTTGCCAGAATATCGCCGCCGCCCTTGCTGACTTTGCATCGGCACATGCCACACGTTCCGCCGCCGCCGCACGCAGAAGGCACGAACACATGAGCCCCCACAAGGGCTGAAAGCAGAGACTGGCCCGGCTCGGTTGAAACAACCTTCTTGCCCTGGTTGACGTCGATGGCAACTTCACCGCCGGGCGAGAGCCGGGACGAGATTACCGACAGCAACACCACCAGCAGAACGATAACGCCGGTAAAGACAGCTGCACTGGCTATGACGAAAAGCAACATGACCTATTTCCCTAAGCTAATTCCGGAAAAACAGAGAAACCCGATGGCCATCAGGCCTGTGATGATGAAGGCCATCCCCAACCCGCGTAGTCCCTCAGGCACGTTGGAATAGCGAATCTTCTTGCGAATCGCCGCCAGCGACATAATCGCAAGTGCCCACCCGACACCAGAGGAGGTTCCATAAACAACGGATTCAACGAGCGTGTACTGGCGTTCCACCATAAAGAGCGATGCACCCAAAATGGCACAGTTGACCGTGATCAGAGGAAGAAAGATGCCAAGGCTGTTGTAGAGCACGGGAAAGAAGCGATCGACAACCATCTCCACGATCTGCACCAACGACGCAATCACGGCAATGAAACAAATGAACGTCAGAAACGAGAGATCAAGCTCACCCAAGGCCGCAACACGCGTCCAACGCAATGCCCCGGCCTCAAGCAGGAAATGCCGGATAAGCCAATTCAGCGGCGTCGCAATCGTAAGCACCATGATGACGGCCAGGCCGAGCCCCTTGGCGGACTCCATTTTCTTGGACTGAGCCAGGTAGGAGCACATCCCCAGAAAGAGAGCCAACAGGATGTTCTGGATGAAGATGGATTCGATTGCGAGATTGATCAGACCCATGACTAGTCCTCCTCCCGAAGTGTCTTGGAGATGAACGTACGCTGGAACCAAATCAGCAAACCAATAATAACGAAAGCACCGGGCGGCAGCAGCATCAGGGTGTTCCCTGTGTACCAGCTCTCACTCAGAACCGTCATGCCATACCAGCTGCCGCTCCCCAGGAGCTCACGAAAAGAGGCAACCGCAATCAGAATAATGCTGTAGCCGAAACCGTTGCCCAGCGCATCCAACAACGACTTCAATGGTGGATTCTGCAACGCATAGGCTTCCGCGCGGCCCATCACAATACAGTTGGTGATGATCAGTCCAACAAACACGCTCAGTTGCTTGCTAATGTCGTAGACAAATGCGCGCAAGAGCAGGTCTGCCAGAATCACCAGCGTCGCAATCACGCAGAGCTCAACGATCATTCGAATCTTGTTGGGGATCATGTTCCGCAGCAGAGAAATCACCACGTTTGAGCAGCAGAGGACAACCGTCAGCGCCAAACTCATGACGACGGCAGTCGAGACCTTTGTCGTCACGGCCAGCGCCGAACAAACCCCTAGGACTTGCCAGGTGACGGGATTGTTATCCGCCAACGGATCGGTGACTATCTTGCGTAGCTTCGCCATTACTGCTGCATCCTCAGCTTTTCGAAATACCGGTTGTAAACACAGAAATCGGCATTCAGGAAGTCCTCCACTCCGAGACAGGTCATCGTAGCGGCCGTAATCCCGTCCACAGCGTGCGGGTTCGGGGCGCCTCCCGGCTTGGTGATCTGAAACTCGCAACGCTTGCCGTCTTCAAGCCACTGCTTGCCCTTGAAACGATCCTGAAAATAGGGCTTCTCAACCTCGCCACCCAGCCCCGGCGTCTCCTGATGCTCGTAGAAGACAATTCCCGCGATCGTTGAAAGATCGTCCTTCAACGCCATGAATCCCTTGATCGTCGACCACAGCCCTTTGCCACTGACATGAATGGCATACTGCTTCTCGGAGGTCCCGGGGTCAACGTAGACGTAGACCGGATAAAAAGCCTTCATCCCAGTCGCTTTATCACGATCGCTGATCTGTTGCGGCGTAAGTGTCTCAACTGCGCGATCGGCAACCAACTGCCCCTCGGCATCGAGCACAATCCCCGTGATGCGGGTAGCGAAGAGGGCGTCCAGCTCATCCTGTGATACGCAGAGCTTCCCCTTCTCATCGGTCACGGCAGCACCAAAGACCTGCAGCACCTTGGTTTTGACATCGTTCGCCTTGTTACGGGCCTGACGCGGGGCAAGGGCCGTGGAGACCAGCGCCAGGAGAATGCTGCAAACCAGGCAGACGACGGTGGCGAAAATGACGATTTTGGCTTGATCACGCACGTTTGCGCCTCCTCCGAAGGTGATGATCCACCACGAAGCTGTCGATAAGTGGGGCCATCAGGTTCATGAAGAGGATCGAGAGCATGACACCCTCGGGGAAACCAACATTGAGAACGCGTACGACAATAACGAGCATGCCAATCAGGAATCCATAGATCCACTTGCCCGCGGTGGTTGCCGCCGCCGATACAGGGTCTGTCGCCATGAATACGGCACCAAAGGCAAAACCTCCAGCCACAAGATGATAGTGGATGGGAATCTGAGACATGGGAGAGCTGCCGAAGCCCTTCGCAAGCGCAGCCGTGGAGAGCAGCCCCACGACACAGGCCACCATGATACGCCAGGAGGCAACGCCCGTTGCCAGCAGCACAGCAGCGCCAAGCAAACAGGCAATCGCGCTGGTCTCTCCAATACTTCCCGGGAGGTTTCCTATGAGCATCTGCGTGAAACTCACCTGGCCGTTGGCAATGGCATCGGCAACCGTAACGCCCTCAGGAAGCGCCGACAGCACGCCCAGCGGGGTGGCTCCCGTAACGGCGTCCACCGCCACATCACCTGCAGATGCGACCCAAACATTGCCCGTCATGGATTTTGCGTAGGCAAAGAAAATGAAAGCCCTCGAAAGCAAGGCGGGGTTGACGACATTCATACCTGTGCCGCCAAAAATCTCTTTCCCGATCACAATACCGAAACTGATACCGACGGCGGCCTGCCAGAGAGGAATCGTGGGGGGGAGGATCATGGGGAAAAGGAAGCCACTGACCAGCAGACCCTCGTTGATGGGGTGCTTCCGAATACAGGAGAAAAGCACTTCCCAGAAGCCACCCACGGCATAGGAAACCATAATGAGCGGCATCACGATAATGAGACCCCGAATGATGTCCTGGACAAGACCGGCATCCGCAATCGCGTGGGCGGTGTTGTACTGGTTGCCGGCATTCCAGACACCAAAGAGGAAACACGGCAGCAGCGCATAGATCACCGTGACCATCACGCGCTTGATGTCGATCGCATCGCGGACATGCGCCCCCTGGTGCGCCTGCTCGGAAGGCGTAAAGGTAAAGGCATCAGCCGCATCAAAAATCGGCCCCACTGCCTCGAACGTCCCTCCTTTTTCAAAGAGGTGACGGATCTTATCATGAAAATTCAGTATAAACTTCATACGACTATCAAAACGCTCTCAGAATCCAATTTCCGACTCAAAACTCCAGATTCTAAATCTCAGATTTCGACTTTCGACTTTCGACTTTCGAATCTCGACTTTTCTCAAATCCCCTCTTCTGCAATCTGCTCTAGGCCTTGGCGAATAATCGCCTGGACCTCGACCTTGCTAGGGCAGACAAAGTCACATAACGCAAAATCCTCGGGGTCCGTCTCCAAAATGCCGTGGGAAATCGCTTCATCTGAGTCTCCGGCCATCACGGCACGGATCAGAAAATCAACCATGATATCAAGCGGCATGACCTTGTCATAGTGCCCCGTCAAAACCAGGGCCCGCTCCTCGCCGTGAAGATTGGTTCCCAGCTTCCAGTCCCGCTTCCACGGCAACCAGCTCGAAACGAAAAGGCGTGAAAAGCTCATCTGGAGCAGCCCCGGCATGGTCCACCCCATGAAATGACGCTCGCAGTCTGCCGCAACTACCGTAAGCGCCGACTGACGCAGCCGAAGGTGTGAATCCAGCGGGATCGCAGCACCGGAAAGAACATCCCCCGACACCACACGATGCTCGCCATCGCAGAGCGCGCCCTCAAGAAGGGGCTTGAGATCGCCTCCCATCCGGACACGGTAGTGCTGGTTCGCCCCCGGCTTTACGTTGGAGCCACCCAGCGAAATGATGCGACTCTCAGGAAAAGCCCCGTCCAGAAACAGGCGGCCAAGAACCACGACGTCAACAGCCTTTACCGTCCAGACCACATCGGTCGGGGCCATTGGGTCAACCCGCGCAATATGGACACTGCTATTGCCCGCAGGGTGCGGCCCCCTAAAGTGGTGCAAGGTCACACGCTGTGCTGCCTTCAACGTCTCGCCGGCATTCTCCCCCATGCAAAGGTGCACAGCCCCTTCCGTTAGCGGAATCAGGAGATCAAGCCCGGCCTGAAAGCCCACGGGATCGTCGTGAACAACGGTCTCGGCATCCGCCTGAAAAGGCCCCGTATTCATGGCATTCACGAAAATCGACTTTGGTGTCACGGCGACGTCGGCCATGCCGGAGAAAGGCCGCTGCCGAATCAGCGAAAGCGCGCCTGTTGCAACGAGCTGATCGAGGATGACCTGGCGATTAAGGGAAGCAATAGACTCAGCCGGAAAGGCCTGAAAAACCTCTGGTTCGGACGCGGGATCAACCGCAATCACAATCTGCTCCACGAAGCGACGATCCCCGCGGACAACCTCAACAACCTTGCCGCCGGCAGGTGCACGCAGCTTGAACGCCGGGTGGACTTTGTCCTCCATGAGCTCGGAGCCCTTCCGAACAATGTCTCCTTCGCTAACCTTAAGCCGCTGTTTCATGCCGTCAAACTCGAGCGGACAGACTGCGACCGTTTCAGAAACGGGTGCATCGACTATGGATGTCGATGGTTTCCCCGCCAGCGCGATATCAAATCCCTTTTTGACCACGAAATCCACGTGCCAGTCCCTCTTGTCCGTCTTCTCCGCCCATTCCGGCAGAACCGCTAGGCGTGGGATTTGGCCATATCGCAGACGACATTGCAAGGAAAACTCACCCAAGAATGGTATCTTTTTAGATTCCCCGGGAAGAAGGAGGGAGCGATCTTCTCCAGTTGTACCCATGGAAGTCTCCTGAAAAGGCACTCACGGGGCGATGGCGCCCCGTCTCCATTTCTGGCTTCCTCTCTGGAGGCGGGGCGCCATCGCCCCGCACATCTTCCATCGTTTTGCCGGGGAATCATGGGACGGAGAATAAAAAAGTTGGATCTTGGCCTATTGCGCACCAATAATGCCCGACATGAAGAGGGAAACACGCCTGCCGGGAGCCTGCTGGCTCTCACTGCCAATCGCAGCCGCACTGTTCACGCTTGTGTTCTGTGCTCCGGCGATTGGATTCTGGCGGCAGCTGGCCGCGAGCGCGGCGGCCCTTGCGCTGTGGGGCTTTGCCTTCGACCGTGCCGGAATGGCTGCGCTGTTGCGCACGCGACGACCGACGACAGAGGCGCTCCTGATCGGCTGCGCGACGGCCACATTGCTCTATGCTGTTTTCGCGCTCGGAAATCTGCTTGTTTCGTGGGGGATTCCAAGCGGCCACCGCCAGATTCAATCCGTCTATGTCCTCGGGGCTGACGTTCCCGCGTGGCGCATTGGGCTGATCCTGCTCTTCGCCGTGGGACCATGCGAGGAGTTG
>JABGOW010000225.1 GCA_018645275.1 Verrucomicrobiota bacterium | reverse complement strand
CGGGAGCAGGTAGTCCTGTAGTGGTGGTAGCGTATCGGTCCAGAGAAATGGCAGCCCGAGCAGGCAGACCAGTCCCATATAGAGATGGGAGACAAGCAGCAGTTTCCAGAAGGCGTTGCGGTGCTGCATGACGAACATGCGTGAGAATATGTAGGCAAAGCACTGGCTGAATGCCGTTGCAAATCCAAGGAGTACGCCAAGAAGTGTTGTCATGCGATATGGAGGATGAGAACGTCAACAGGTTGGGACGCTATCCTCTCTTCTCCCAGGGCTTCTTCTTTGGCTCGCCATTCTTCAGGGGGGTCCGCTTTGTCTGCACAAAAACGGTTTTCTCACCAAGCTCCTGCTCTAGTTCGTGAAGCAGGCTCGCGGTCGGAAGCACATGGAATGCACTCTCGGTTCCGATCATGATCTTCTCCCCCGAAGGCTGAACCAGACAGATGATTACCGGAATTCTTCCCGGATGTAGCCGGATGATGTCCTTCACTTTCAACAGAGACGATTCAAGCTGCGTCGATGAGATGTGAACACTCACTTTCTCAGCGAAGTGCTTTGGTGCGTCTTCGAGGGCGTAAATCTCGTGGGCAATGAAGGAAGGAATTTCTCCTTTCTTGGAGACCTCGCCTCCGATGAGCAGTGTCGCGTCATTCTCGAGAAGCGGGGCATACGTGCGGAACACGTCTGGCCAGACCAGAACTTCGATCGAGCTCTCGAGATCTTCGAACTGGATGATGGCCATCATCTCTTTCTTCTTCGTCACCTTCTTCGTTACCATCGAGGCGAGGCCGCCGATTCGGCTGAGCGCCCGGTCCTCGAGCTCGGGAATTTTGGCGATGGTGGTGAGTTGGTATTTCGAGAGAATACCCTCATGCTGGGTAAGTGGGTGGCCACTCATATAGATTCCGAGGAGTTCCCGCTCGGCTGCCAGTTGCTCGCTTTCGTGCCACGGTTCACAGGGCGGCAGTTCTTCTTGCGGCGCGGGGGATCCGTCGCCGTCTCCCATCATCAAGTCAAAGAGGCTGCCCTGTCCGGATTCGAGATCGCTTGCCGCTTCAGCGGCTCGGGCGAGTGCGAAGTCGATGCCGTTGAATATCCGGGCCCGGTGCATATCCGTGCAGTCGAGACCGCCGCAGCGGGCCAGACTCTCCATGACCTTCTTGTTGACGGCTTGCGTGTCGACGCGTGAGCAGAAGTTGACAAGGTCGGTAAATGGTCCCGTTGCTTCTCGCTCTGCAATGATGGCCTCCGCTGCCCCTTCTCCTACATTCTTGATGCCGGCGAGGCCGTAGCGCAGCCCATCCCCCTCCGGTTTGAAGCGGCAGACGCTGTGATTGACGTCGGGCGGCAGTATCTTGAGATCCATTTCTTCGGCTTCCCGGATGAAGCCCGGCATTTTGTCGAAGTTTCCGATCTCAGAGGAGATCAAGGCCGCCATGAACTCTGCGGGAAAGTTGGCCTTGAGGTAAGCCGTTTGGTAGCAGACGATGGCGTAACCTGCGCTATGGGCTTTGTTGAATCCGTATCCCGCGAACTTGGCGATGTTGTCGAAGATGCGCCCCGCCAGTTCCGCGCTGATGGCGTTGGTGTCTTTGCAGCCTTTGATAAACTTGGCGCGCTGCTGATCCATCACCTCGGCTTTCTTCTTACCCATGGCGCGTCGCAGAATGTCGGCTTCCCCGAGGGAGTAGCCGGCCAGCACATTGGCGGCCTTCTGGACCTGCTCCTGGTAAACCATGACGCCATAGGTGTCTCTGAGAATGGGCTCAAGCAGCGGGTGGTCATTCTTGATTTCAGCTTCGCCGCATTTTCGCGCAATGTAGTCGGGTAGCATGTTCATCGGGCCAGGACGGTAGAGGGCGATGACAGCAATGATCTCCTCAATGTTGTTGATCCCGATCCGCCGGATGAGATCCCGCATGCCCCCGCTCTCGAGCTGGAAGACGCCAACGGTGTCAGCCCGACTCAGCAACTCATAGGTCTTGGTGTCGTCGATGGGAAGCGTTGCAAGGTCGATGTTGATCCCGTGGCCCTCGGCAACAAGGTCAACCGTTTCCTGGATCACGGTAAGCGTTTTGAGCCCCAGGAAGTCCATTTTGAGAAGCCCGATTTCCTCGACGGGTTCCTTGGAAAACTGCGTCACAGGCTGTTTGTTCTTATCAACGCCGAGGGGAATGATGTTGATCAGCGGCTCCTCGCCAATGACAACGCCGGCGGCATGCGTCCCGGGGTTTCGGTAGAGGCCTTCGAGGATGGTTGCGTGCTGCATGATGGCCTTGAGGTCCTCGTCCCGCTCTGAGGCCTTCTTGAAGTCCGGGCTCATGTCGAGCGCGAGCTTCAGTTTCATCTTGGGATCCTCGGGGATCATCTTGGTGAACTCATTGCACTTGCTGAACGGCACCTCAAGCACACGTCCCACGTCCCGGATAACGGTTTTTGCTCCGAGGGAGCCGAAGGTGATGATCTGGGCGACATGGTCCGCTCCGTACTTCTCCTTCACGTACTGAATAACCTCTTCGCGCCGGGCCTGGCAAAAATCAATATCGAAGTCGGGAGGAGATACGCGTTCCGGGTTTAGGAAGCGTTCGAAGATCAGGCTGTACTTGAGCGGGTCGATGCTGATGATGCCGAGGGCATAGGCAACAATGCTACCGCCGCCAGACCCGCGCCCCGGTCCGACGGGGATGTTGTGATCGAGGGCGTACCGGATGAAGTCCCAGACGACGAGGAAGTAGTTGATGAACCCGGTCTTCTCGATCACGCCGAGTTCCATGTCGAACCGGTCCATGACCTCTTTCTCTGTCGCGTCCTTTGGGTTCTTAGGGTCTTTGATGTTGTAGAGCTTTGTCAGGCCCTCGTGTCCAAGCTGGATGAGGTAGCTCTTCTGCGTCATGCCTGCGGGAACGTCATAAGTTGGGAAGTGGAGTTTGCCAAATTCGATTTCAACGTTGCAGCGCTCGGCGATGTCGGCGGTGATGTCGACGGCACCGGGGAACTCGCTGAAGAGTCGGTCCATTTCTTCACGGGTCCGGAGGTAGAACTGGTCCGTGCTGTAGCGCATGCGTTTGGGGTCACTCATGACCGTTCCCGTCTGCATGCAGAGCATAATCTCATGAGCGGCCGCGTGCTCCTGCTTCAGGTAGTGGACGTCGTTCGTGGCCACGATCGGGAGCCCCGTCTTGCGGCTGAGCTCAAGCATGTGCTTGTTGGCGCGCCGTTGCTCCGGGATGCCGTGGTCCATGACCTCGATGAAGAAATTCTCCTTCCCGAAGATGTCGGCATATTCCCCTGCTGCTTGAATGGCACCGGGGATGTCATCTTCAGCCAGATGAGAGGTTACCTCGCCTTTCAGGCAGGCCGACAGACCGATGATGCCTTTCGAATGCGCGGCAAGGAGTTCCTTGTCAATGCGGGGTTTATAGTAGAACCCCTCCAAGTGTGCCTTTGATATCAGGTAGCTGAGGTTCTGGTAGCCCACGTTGTCCTTAGCCAGAAGCACGAGGTGGTGGGTCTTCTGGCGGGCACCTTCTGTCTTTCGGTCGTGACGACTGCCCGTGGTGATGTAGGACTCACATCCGATAATGGGTCTCACCCCTTTGGCCATGGCTGCTTTGTAGAATTCAACGGTGCCATACATGACCCCGTGGTCCGTCATGGCTACCGCCGGCATGCCCAATTCGGCGACATTGTCGATGAGGTCGTTGATCCGGCATGCGCCGTCAAGCAGGCTGTATGCCGTATGGAGATGGAGATGAACGAATGGTCGCATAGTGTCCAAAATGGTAGGAGTCTTGATATGGGTATAAAAGCCTTATCTGCAATTTGCTCATGGGCAATGGGTTAGGAGTCCGCGCTATCCGTGGAGGGACTGGGCATCAGAATCAGGATTGGCTGCCCCTCCCTGACGTAAGTTCCTTTGGGATGGAGCACACGCAGCACCATTCCGTCAAATGGAGCGTGGATGGGGGTGGTGAACAGCGCTTCCTCCTCCAAGGCCTCGAGGAGCTCGGCTTCCCGGAGCCTGAGTGCTTCAACCGCCGCTTTGATGGCCCGGACCTCCATTCCATCGGCACGCGGAGCCCTCGCCGCGCCGCTTGTCTGCCCCACTTTCGCCGCCGCATCCTTTTCGCGCTGCCGAAGCTCTGCGGTGGCGACATCAAGTGCTCCCTGAAGCGAGGTGAGTTCCTGCTCCAATGTCGCTCTTGAGGTTCGATTTCCCTCTCGCCCGAAAGGTTGGCTATTGAGGTTGACGCGCTTGGCCTGTAGAGAGGCGACCGCCTGGGTGAGCTCTCGTACGCGTGTGGCTTGCACGGCAATGGCTTGCCGATCGCGCTTCAGCTGCGCTCGCTCCCGAATGGCCGCACTTCCGGGCGCTGCTGCCCCCGCCTGCCTGCCTTGAGCGGAGCTCAGGCGCACGTCCGCCAGGACGATGCGGGCATCATCGACCGCTGCACGAGCCTTTCGGATGCGAAGCCCATGGTCGGGACTGCCCAGTTGAACGAGAGCGGTATTTCCGGCAACCTGCTCCCCCTCGGATATCAGAATCTGCGTGAGAATTCCATCTGTGGGGGCGAGGACAAAGTGCTGGGCCAGTTCGACCTCGAGCGGACGTGTTCCCTGCTCGTCACTGTTCTTGCGGACAACCACGACGACCGCGACCAGGCAGGCGATCACCGCAATGGTGCCGCCGAAGAGCAGCCGTCCCCTCCGTTTGGTTGGTCTTTCCTCTGTATGCATGACACGCTGCTCCTGTTTGCTCTTAAGCATTCGAACCTCTCTCCACGTGAGCAGAGTCTAGCACGCCGGTGGGCTTCAGCTCAATCTCTGCCGTCTCCATTGAATCAAGAGAGCAGGATTTGCGGCAATGGAGCCGGGGCGCCCTCGCCCCGGAGATCCTTCGGCTGCGCTCAGGATGACAGACTCTGAATCGTCGTGTTTCCCAAGGAACTGTCATGCTGATCCCGACGTACGTCGGGACGAAGCATCTCTGCCAGAGACTAAGGGCGGTTTTCGCGCGCATCACGCCGGTTCGGTAGCCGGATAAGCAACACAGGCTTGACATCGAATGGGGGGCTGGTCACCAATAGGAGCCATGACACACTCTGAACTTCAGGCTTTGTTTTCCCGATTGTCCGGCATGCATATTGGCGTGATTGGCGATTTTGCTTTGGATTGTTACTGGACCGTCAACACGGAAGCCTCGTTGCCGGCGGTTGAGACGGGGAAGCCAACCCAGCCTGTTTCGGACCAACGGTATGCGGCTGGAGCCGCGGGAAACGTGGTTGCCGATCTTGTTGCCCTTGGCTGCGGAACCATCTCCGCTTTTGGCGTTGTTGGGGATGATCCGTGGGGCGCAGAACTCAAGCGTATTCTGGAGGGGCTTGGGGCCGATACTACCGGGATGCTGCAGCAGGAAGGTGGTTGGGCGACAGTAGCCTACGCGAAGCCGCACGTGAATGGCGTTGAGCAGTGTCGGTTGGATTTTGGTGATTTCAACCACCTCGACGATGCGGTGGCCGATTCGCTGATTGATCGTCTCGCTGTTGCGCTGCCCGGCCTTGACGCGCTGGTTATCAATTCTCAGGCCGCATCTGGAATTCATAGTGAGCGGCTTCGCCAGCGGTTGGAGGCGCTCATCATCGAGAATCCGTCCCGCATTTTCGTCGTTGATAGTCGCGAGTCCGAGCTCATGTATGCGGGGTGTACGCTGAAGATCAACGATTTTGAGGCCGTCAGATGCGGTGATGAGTCGGCGGCATCGGCCGAATCTGTGTCGCGGGATCAGGCCTGGGGTGCTGCAGAGAAGCTCTATGTAGAGCGAGGTCTTCCCGTATTCGTGACGCGCGGGAGCGAGGGGATGGTGGTTTTCGACGATGGCGAGGGAAGAGATGTTCCCGCAGTGAGATTGACTGGTGAGGTGGATACGGTGGGTGCAGGCGATGCTGCCTTGGCAGGCATTACGGCAGCGCTGGCATCCGGTTCCGCTCCTGTTGATGCGGCCCGTTGCGGGACGCTCTGTGCGGCGGTGTGTTCGGCAAAGCTGCGCCAGACAGGGACGGCCTCTCCCGAGGAGATTCTAGCCTTGGTGGGGCAGCATCCAACTCTATTTGGGGGCGCGTGATTGGGATGGCAGCGTTGGAGTTCGGTGCGATCCGGGGGAACTTCTGTTGGCTTTAGGTCGCGGATGGGTGTTAGTATTCGCCCGTCATCAATTGTCTGAGGGATAGAACTGGGATGTTCTCACAAGCGCGTATGGCACCTGACGATGCTGTATACGTCCGTGACCTCTGAGACGATGTGACGTGTTTCTGGGATTCTTGTTCAACTTGTCGATAAGGGTCGGATATCTACATGTACTTCTGCATCTTCTCTTATAACCGTGGCCAGTTCCTGCAGAACTGTGTCCGATCCATCGAGCAGTGTAGCCCCGGGGCAGACATTCTGATATTCGATGATCAGAGCACGGATGAGGAGACGGTTCGGATCCTCGATAGCCTGTCTAGCAAGTATCAGGTTGTCATCGCCGATGCGTCGTACACGCTGGCGCACAAGTGCGGTGGTTTGTATGCCAATATGCAGCATGCTCTGTCTCTCGTTCCGGAAAGCGAGTTGATCTGCTATCTCCAGGATGACACTCAGGTGGTCAGGGCTCTTGACGACAAGGACCTTGAGGATATCCACCATTTCTTCTCAGCAAACGACAAAGCCGTCTTCCTGCAACCTGCTTTTCTGCGTGGGGCGGATCGTGCAAGGAATGAGCGAATTACCGTATATGATGAAGCGCACAGAGCCTATTTTCGGGAGCATTCCACTCAGAGCGTCGGCTTGTATTTTTCCGCCATTTCAATCGCGCATGTTGGCCGTTTGAAAGCCTACCAGTGGCAGTTCAGCACGAAAGAAAAGGAAAATGAAGCGAACGCCCGAGCGCAATTCGCACATATGGGGTTCATGAAGAATCCCATTCTGATGTGGCTTCCGAGCGTGCCTGCCTATCGGGGAAAGGTGAAGACATTGGCCTTGTCTCTGGCAGAGAAATACAGGAATTGCGGTTTCTATCCTTTTCAGACCATGTCTGCAGAGGAGATTAGGCGTTTTCGAGAGAGATCGCCGTCGGTGTTGCCTGTGGCTGAGGATTTTCTATCCGTGGACGCAACGGATATCACGGTCCCCTGGATCACCCATCCCTTGCAGGGCTCCTCTTTTCTCAAGATGCTGAATCGCATCGAATTGCGAGCAAAGAAGTTGGCTGAAAAGTGATCCGGTTTATTTTTAATCAATGATGAGTACTTTTGCCGTATGAAACTCAGTGTTCTTTTTACAACCTATAACGCTCCGGTTTGGCTTGAGAAAGTGCTGTGGGGGTTCAGCGCGCAGACCCATTGCGACTTTGAGATCATTGTTGCGGATGATGGTTCCGGTCCCGAAACGGAGCATGTCATCGAACGCATGAGGAGTGAAACCGGCTTGAGCATACGACACGTCTGGCATGAGGACAGCGGGTTCAGAAAATGCCAGATTCTCAACAAGGCAATTTTGTATGCCCAGAGTGACTATCTCGTTTTCACGGATGGTGATTGTATTCCCCGCCGCGATTTCCTGGCTGAACATGCGCAGCAGGCCCGGCCGGGGGCCTATCTCTCGGGGGGGTACTGCAAGCTGCCGATGAGCACCAGTGAAGCGATTGGAAAGGATGATATTCTGAGTGGGCGTTGTTTTGACTTGGACTGGTTGCGTGCTAACGGTCTCCCACGGCGCCGCAAGAATCTGAAGCTGACGGCAAGCGGCAGACAGGCGCACATCCTGAACAGGATAACGCCAACGAGATGCAACCTAAAAGGGTCGAATGCTTCTGTGTGGTTGAAAGATGCGATCCGGGTGAATGGTTTTGATGAAAGGATGCAGTGGGGTGGGCTTGATCGGGAGTTCGGAGTACGGCTGATCAATTCGGGGGTACATCCCCGGCATGTACGTTACAATGCCATCTGTATCCATCTGGATCACCCGAGAGGCTACAGAGATGCCGAGATGGTGAAGCGAAACAGAGCGCTACGCATTGCGAATGGTAGAAACAGAGTTGTACAGACAGACTATGGCATCAGCCAGCTTGTTGCGGAGGGATTCAAGCCGGCTGATCGGACACTAGGGTTCGACCTCTGGCAACAGCAGCAGGGATTGTCGTCTATCAACGATAACGACATTCTCTGAGGAAGCTGTTGGATAGAGGGTTCCAGACGGCGGCAAGTTGTAGTATAACCCACATCCTATGTGATATTGACAAGAACTCACCATACAGGTGATGTCGCGAGAGAACTGTAGAGTTGGCCGTCTCGGCCAATTGAATTGGAAGAGGAGTTGAACGTGCACAAGAGTGCGGTCCTTAATTTTCTAGAGACGTTCTACGCGCAACTGGATGCGGATCACATTGTGCTCGTTCCCGTGCGTCCCAAGGCGTTGAACGATGAAGAAGCCTTTACGGGGGATTACGATTTTCTGGCGTCTCCGGAATCTATTGACCCCATTTTGCTCCAGCTGTTCACGATGGCAGCCAAAGCGTGCCTCAACTTCACCGTGAACCAGGTGAAGTACGGAAAGACGAAGATCTATCTTTACGATCCGCAGGACAGTCGCTCCGTGACGCTGGAGATCTGGAGCCACTTGGAGGTAAAGGATAAGGGGTGGTTGCGGTACATCTTCTTTGAAGATGTTGAGCCCTTTGTCACGAAAGCTCCCGGTCTTGGGTATCAATTTGATCCCGAAGTTGAGTCGCTTTATTACCTCTCTCATCTGAAAACGAAGCGCAAAGATCTGCGATCGGATGGGGTTCAGGAGCGTCTTGTTCACTACACAGAGGTTGTCCGGGCACATCCTGTGTTGCAGGAGCTCTACGCCAGGCTCGCAGAGCAGCCTGGAGTTCGGGATGAAGTCGCGGCGAAGGCGAATGCTGTTCTTGCTGAAAAGGGCATCCTCTTTTCTGCGAGCCATCGTGAGAAACGAGTCGCAGCGGCGGACCGCTACAGAGCGGCCAAGCGGCATCGTATCCGAGGCAAGTGGCTGCGTTTCTTACGGATTACCCCTGTTCTCGGACCGGATGGTGTTGGTAAAACATCTTTGATTAACGCATTGAAGACGATCTCGCGCTCAAGAGTTCACTACTACCGCTTCAAGAGGCTGTTCCGGCACAACTGGTTGTACCAGCTCTCCCGCGCGATTCTGAAACGGCGATTCCCGAAAACGCTGCAGAAGAATCAGTACGACGATATCCATGGCACCTGGCTGCACACGATTGCCTGGATTCGTTATCCCTTGTTAGTCCTTTTTTCTCTGCTGAGTAGGCGGTTTATGTTCAGCGATCGCTACTACCATGATCTGCTTATCAAGAATACCCGTTTCCTGGAGAAGCAGACTCGATTTCGCAGCAACTGGAAGCGGCTTCTACGGAAGAGTCCGGGCACATTCTGTCTGGTGCAACTAGATGCGCCGACGGATGTGATTCACAGCCGAAAAGAGGAGCTGAGTGCGCAGGCCATTGATGCCTATCGGACATCCGTTTTTGAGATGTATCTCAAGAAGCCATCCATTGTTTATAGCTATATCAACACGTCGCTCTCGCTGGAACATTGCAGCAGGGCCCTGCTGCACAGTTCAGCCGCTTTGGGAGTAAAGCCATGACCCGAGAACAACTTGAAGCTTCGCATTTGATTGGCAAGGGGAATGAGCGTCTCTGTTACGTTCACCCGGAGGACCCTTCCAAAGTGATTAAGATCGCTTACCGGAAATACCGGGATCAGAACGAAATTGATGCCATCTATCATGAGTATTTGGAGAAAAAGGGCGTTGATCTTACCCACATCAACCGTTGCTACGGTTGGATTGAGATTGACGATACCCGAGGGTTGGTTTTTGAGCGGGTTGTTAATCACGACGGGAGTACGCCAAAAACCATAAAGAACATGATTCTGGATGGGGATTTTGCTCAAGCTGACGTGGTGCCGTACCTCAATGAGCTACAGCAGTACCTGGAGGATACCAAAATTATTTTTGCCGATGTCAGTGAGAGCAACATCTTGTGCTGCAAGAATGAACACGGTGATTACCGGTTGGTGATTATCGACGGTTTGGGGTCGCGCCATTTGGGTCTGAAGTTCTGGTTGCAGTGCCACTGTCCGCCCTATATTCACTACAAACTCTGGAAGCAATGGACCAAGTTGCTCTACAGGGTTGACGTCTGTTTTCAGAGGCGGGCTGACGCCGTAGCATCGTCTGGTCGGCAAGAGGGGGCGTAGCGCGGACCGTTTCCCGCTTTTCGCCTGTCTGACTTCTGAAAACGCCGAATGTGTTTCTCTCGCTCCGTTGTAGCGGTCCGAGGGCGGACCGCCTCCATTGAATTAAGAGAGCCGGATTCGCAGCAATGGAGCCGGGGCGCCCTCGCCCCGGAGATCCCTCGTCTGCGCCCAGGATGACAAGAGAAGTGCATCTGTCATTAGGAGCGGGCTGAGGCATCTCTGCCATACACCCAGATGATTCTCTCGTTGTGCTTCCCAGAAGCAGGATGTCCGGGTTAGCCCTGCAGTTGGCGTATCTTCCCTCTGAGGCGCGACCAAGCGGTTCCCTTCCGGTAGCGGCCCTTCGTGGCATGCCTTATCTGGTACACGCCTTCGACGTCGAGCGGCTCGCCCTGGGTGCCCACCAACCAGCGAAATGCGCGGTCTTCGTAGCACTTGCAGAAATGCTCTGCCGGGGTCTGATACAGAGAAAGCCCCCCGCAGTATCCGATGGCTCGGGCCACATCCCCATGAATAATCTGATACTCACCTCTTGCCCGGTCACGCGTGCAGATGCTGAATTCGGTCGTCTCAATATCCACCAACTTGAGCTGTTCGCCCTTCTCCAGAACGGGATTTGATTCGGCAAGCAGTGGCGTTGTTCGATCCTGCCTTGGGTAGAGCAAGACGTCATTGCGCCCTTGGAGGCTATCCGCAAGGGAGTCCAGGCAGCCTTCATGAAAAATGATGTCGCAGTCCGTCATCCAGACCCAATCGGCCCTCGAGGCTAGCGCTGCCCGATTGCGGCCAATGCCCCGGCGGAAGAGTTCGCCTTCCGGGAGGGGCTGCCAATTCCACGTAACGTTGGGTACGTCATGTTGTTCGACGAACTCGAGGAGCCTAACGGTGGCCGTGTCAGATTTGGCGTAGAAGACCGTCACGGTAAGATCCAGCTTCTTCGGTGGATAGTTTACAAAAGAACTGAGCTGGTAGGTGAGCGTGCGTGCGTACTGCCAGCAGTGGGTGACAATTTCCAGTGTGGGAAATGCCGCCGAAGGCGGTCTGTCAGCGGATCGAGGAATGGGCGGGCGAAACCAGGATGCGGGTAGGAGTCCGCTGGCAGCCATGCGCAAGAAGGCGCCCTGGATGCCATTGTACCAGCGTTGAGGATAGATGTTTGCGTCTGTCATGGGCCCCGTGTCCTTGTCCGGTTGATGGGGAAGTGAGTATCAAGGTGATGGGGTGAAGACAAGGAGTTTCGCCGTGCTTGGTCTTTGCCCGTAAGGTTGCGGGCGTGGCGAAGAAAGTGCTTCCCATGCTGTCCGCTCTATATGAGTATGTCTCGGGAAATGGCCAAGCGTTGCGAGGACTCTGGAATCGTGAAAGTTCACCTTGAAAGTGGCTTGCGCATAACGACTTCTGTCATTGTTTTCATGACAGGAACGCTGGCATGGACGTCAAGTTTCCGGAATCGAAGGCATGGGTGAAGACTATGGATCAGAAACCTCCGTTGAGCGGTAGCGTCCGGACTTTCTGGTGGATTTTCGCCGTAACGGCACTATTCAAGCTTGTCCTTTCTGCCGTTGTTCCGCTCACGGGAGATGAAGCCTATTTTGTGATCTGGGGGCGGCATCTCGACTACGGGTATTACGATCACGGTGCGATGACGGGGTGGGTTCTGTGGCTCGCACTCCTGTTGGGGCAGAGCTGCTGGATTGTGCGCCTTCCTGCTGTGGTTGCTTCGCTGCTTGTCGGCTTGATGCTCCGCCGGTCGCTGCAGCCCTTGGGCTCGGACAAGGCGAACCTTGCCGCGGCGCTGTTCTTGCTTTCCCCCGTGAACTTCCTCACGTTCTTCTTCACGACGGACACGCCCCTGCTGTTCTTCTCCGCCGTGGCGGTGTTTCTGGGGGTTCGTGCCGTTCGGCGCGAGAGCCTGCTCGATTGGTTTGCGTCAGGACTGTTCCTTGGAATGGCCTTTCTCTCAAAGTACTTCGCAGTCCTGCTCGGCATCTCTTTCGCGGTGGCACTGATCGGGTGTGGTGTGAGTCGCCGTCGCGGCCTTGGTATGGTTGCGCTGGCCGCTGGCGTGCTGCCGGCGGCGATCCTGAACATTGCGTGGAACGTTAACCACTCATGGGTGAACATTCTATTCAATGTGTACAACCGCAATAGTGATGCCGGATTCGATCTGCTTGCGGTTCCGCTCCTGTTCTTGCTCGTTGCCGTTTTGGTGGGGCCGAGCTTGATGTTCCGTCTGCTACGTAGACGGTCTCCCGGGCGAATCTCGTGGCGCGCGTTGTGGGGCGAACTGCAGCAATCGGGGCTGACCGTTTGTCTCACGGCCTTGGTGGTGCCTTTGGCCATTCTACTCTTCGTGTCCCCCCTTCAGAGCGTGGGCCTGCATTGGTTGATTTCGTTTGTGCCTTTCTTCTTTCCCGTCTTGGCAGTTGCCTTCGGGGCTGAGGATTTACGCGACATGCTGAAGGGCGCTAAGCGCTATGCTGCCGGGATCGCAGGGGTCTTGGCCCTCCTGGCATTCCTCCCGCCGGAAGGGGCCATCCTGGGAATGCGCCGCGTTGCTGGGATCGTCGGCGGGACTCACGGTGAGGAACGTGTGGATACGCTCTGGCAGAAACACGGCGGATCGGTTGTGATTGGCGTGTATGCGGATGAGTTGCTTCAGGAGGTCGAGCCCTTCCGTAAGGACTACCTCTTGACGTCGCGGAGCTACTCGCAGGCCGCCCTTCTCGCCTTTTGCGACCGGACGTATGTTCCCGTATTAGGGCGGGGGTCGTATCATGGGCGGCAGGATGATTTGCTCACGGACTTTCGGGCGTTGGACGGCAAGGACCTGATGGTGATCGCGAGCCGGCGCAAGCGCGCTGAGGTGACTCATTCGTGGTTTGATAGCATTGAGACCCGGGAGGTCGTTGTGCGGGGGGCAAAGCTGTTCGTCGTCCTCGGACGGGGGTTTCAGTATGAGACCTATCGCCAAGAGATACTCCAGGTTGTGGCTGAGCGGTACTATAGCATGCCCGCATGGCTTCGGCGCATCTCTCGCCCCTGCTTCTTTCGGGCGCGGTACGGCTTTGGCCCGGCTTTGGACAAGGAGGACGCATGTCTTCAGTAGCGAGTGACGCGTATTCAATAACAGAGCGCCGGGCCTTCTTCCTGCTCTGCGTGGCCGCATTTGGAACTGCGTTCTCCCTGCCGTTGGGCCGTGCGGCGGCCGTCTTGAGCCTCCTGCTGCTGGTGGTTGACTGCATTCGAAGTCGCCGTCGCCTCGCATTTCCCCCAGTCGCATGGGGCTGGGTAGCCTTCTTTGCGGTTGCGGTCCTGGCGTCGGCATTTGGCGTGGACCCGGCCCGGAGTTTTGGGAAACTCGACAAACTGCTCTGGTTTCTGGTGATTCCTCTGTCCGCTACGCTTGTAAGGACGCGCGAGCGGGAAGCGCATCTGATGAGGGCTTTCGCTGCAGGTGCAGGGCTGCTTGCATTTGAGATTGTCGTGTGTCGGCCGCTGCAGGTGTGGTTCGCTATACGCGATGCCGAGGGGGGGGGAGATGCCTTTCGGATGATCAGGGACTTGGGGTCGATGACCGATGGGCAGATGCTGATGCTGGGCATTTTGGCTCTGGTCGGGGTGATCGCATCTACATGGCGCGCGGGTGGTGTCGGGCGTGGGCATCGCGTGGCTGAAGGTGCGCTGTTGGTGCTGCTCCTTCTGGGGTTGGTCATCAATCTGAAACGCGGGTCCTGGATCTGTACGCTTGCGGTCGTAGGGCTCTTCTTCGTTTCCCGGCTCAAGATCCGTTATCTCTTGCTCTTGGGGGTCTTTGCTGCGGGGATGCTGCTTCTGCCCCCTGTATGGAGTCGTTTCAGTGATTTGCGGCACGAATTCGATACCACCCGCGGCGGCCGTGCCACCATGTGGACCCGTATTGCCCCCCCCCTTGTGAAGGCCCATCCGTTCGGCATGGGCTACCGCGCATTGACCGAAACGCGCATGCAGGAACTGGCAAGGCAACAGCACATTCATGTTGAGCTTGATCGGGACCACCTTCACTCCAACCCGGTGCAGATTCTGGTATCGCTGGGGTGGATTGGGCTTGGGGTGTATGTTCTCTGGATGGCAGGCGGTCTGGCAGGTGGGTTGCGGCGTGTTGCCAGTGCCCCCCGCGGCAGTCCCGGGCGTGCCATCCTTCTGAGTCAGCTCCTGATGCTGACCGGCCTCATTCTGAACGGTCTTGTGGAGTACAACTTCGGAGACGGTGAACTCGTGCTCCTGTATGCCGTGCTGCTTGGAATCGTGGGCGTGCGCGCAGAAACAGATCCTTCGCTGTAGCCGGACACGCTCCCGGGGGCATCTATTGCTTCTGAATAGACAGACGGTTGGTTGGTTTGCTCTGAGCCGTGAAAATCAGCTCAAAATCGGTGAGTTCGTCTTCGGAAGGCTCGAATGGCGGGATGGACGAAAACCGGGCATCGTCGCCGAAGACGATTGCCGTCGCCTCCGCGTAGTCCTTGTGATCGGTTGCGAAGTGGATGCAGCCCCTGGGGGCGAGTTTGCTGTGAAGCAGGTCGAGGAATGGCTGAGAGACGAGTCGCCGCCGCTCATGTCTTCTTTTGGGCCAGGGATCCGGAAAGAAGATGTAGAATGTCGTTACGCTTTCATCCGGGAGCATCTCTGACAGTCCCAAACGGGCCTCAACCTGCGTGACCTTGATATTGGTCAATCCGCGGTGATCCGCCTTCTTGGCTGTACGGTATACACGGCCAAGTTGACGTTCGATGCCGAGGTAGTTGACATCAGGATGCTTGTGCGCCCGCGCGATCAGGAATCGCCCCTTTCCAGAGCCAATGTCCACTTCGAGGGGGTTGTCGTTGCCGTAGAGCTCGGCCATGTGCAGCGTTGGTGCATCCGGATCGGGAATGATGACGTGGTCCTGAAACGCCAGAATGTCGGGGCGAGAGTTCCTCACTCAGCCTCCGAAGATCCGGGAAAAGAACCCGCCGGAAGAGGGTTTGTCCATCTTGTCTTCGATGAAACTCACCGCGAAGATCTGGAAACGGTCAGCGCCTGTGCTGGTCTTGTACTTCTTGATTGCCGTGGCAATGCCTTTCTTGCCAGCCTCAATAAGCGCATTGACCTCCGCATTCGATGATGCCCGTTTCTTGGCTCGTTCGGTGAGGATCGGATTGAGCATGGACTCGATACGGTGCCTGGCCTCCCAATCCCCTCGCTTGGCAGCCTGCAAGTCCTTCTCAAGTGCCTGTGTCCGTGCGGTTGCAGCGGTCTGTCCCCCCTCAGAACGTAAATTTGCGCCGATACTCATCTTTGGTTGCTCCTCCGTTGTGACCTCCCGAATGGGAGTCTCTTCTGTTCCGCGGAACGTTAGCAAAAGCGATCTGGCTGATCAAGTCCATCAGGGCGTTGTGTCGCTCTCCTGTTTTCGTGCTTAACCCACATTGGAGATCCTTCGCAAGCTCAGGATGACAACTCTCCAGGGATTCCTCTCATCCTCCGCTTGGGAGATCCTTCGCAAGCTCAGGATGACAGTTTTCCAGGGCTTCCTGTCATGCCGATCCTGTCGAGGCTTGCCCGCCTTGGGCGGGCATCTCTGCCACACACTAAGCAGGTGGTGTGTGTTCGCCTACTTTCGCCAGTAGCTAGGGAGCAGGACGATGAGCACGGTGTAGAGCTCGAGTCGGCCCAGCAGCATGAAGGCGGTCAGAAACACTTTGCCACCAACCGGAATGGCGCTGTAGTTCTGAATGGCACCAACACCGCCAAGTCCGGGGCCGATGTTCCCGAGCGTGGCAATGACCGAGGTTAGCGCCGTCTGAAGGTCAGGCGTGAAGAATGTCATCACCAGCGTGCCGGCAGCGAAGATGAGCAAGAAGACACAGAAGAAACCGGAGATGTGAGAGATGACCTCTTGTGTCACGGGTGCCTCACCAATCTTGACCTTCACGACGGCCTGCGGTTGCATGAAAAGCCTTATCTCCCGCAGCACCTTCTTGAGGACCACGAGAATGCGAATGTTCTTGATGCCGCCCCCGGTGGACCCCGCGCATCCGCCGATAAACATGAGCAGCACGAGGATCACCTTTGACGCTCCCGGCCAGCGATCGAAGTCCTCTGTGCAGAACCCTGTGGTGGTCATGATAGAGGTGGATTGGAAGCAAGCAGCTCGCACGGCAGCTCCAAGGGAGGGGTAAACCGTGCGGTAGATACTCAGAATGATGACAATGGTTGCCGTGAGCCAGGTGCCGAGGTAGAAGCGGAATTCAGGGTCTCGGAAGTAGCAGAGCGGTTTGCCGCGCAGGGCCCGGAAGTTGAGTGCAAAGTTGACGCCGGCCAGGAACATGAAGATGATGATAACCGTTTCAATATAGACGCTGTTGTAAGCGGCCACACTTGCGGTCCGAGTTGAAAAACCGCCGGTGGCCATGGTGGCAAAGGCATGACAGAAGGCATCAAACCAATCCATGCCCCCCAGGCGGAGCAGAACGGCCTCAGCCACGCAGAAGAAGACGTAGACGGCCCAGAGCAGTTTTGCCGTTGTTGCGATACGGGGCGTTAGCCGGTCTTTCGAAGGTCCCGGCATTTCTGCCCGGTAGATCTGCATGCCGCCGACCCCGAGGAAAGGGAGAATGGCGACGCAGAGCACGAGTACGCCCATGCCCCCAAAGAAGTGAGTCATCGCCCGCCAAAACAAAATTCCGCGTGGTATGGACTCCAGATCCGACAGGACGGAAGCGCCTGTTGTGGTGAAGCCGGACATGGTCTCGAATACGGCGGATACGGGATCGGCGATGACACCGGAGAGGATGAAGGGCAGTGCACCGAAGAGGGCGGCGGCCAGCCAACCGAAAGTCACAATGCCGAATCCGTCTCGCCGAGACAGGTCTACAGGCCCTCGTGTCAGGACAAATGTGAGCACGCCTGTTGCCACGACGATGCCTGCAGCCGCAAGCATGCCCATTCGTGCTTGCATGGGGTCGTTGTATAGCCACGCGATTCCCGTACACAGGCCGATTGCCAGTCCGAGTACCGTCAGCATGATGGAAATGAGATGAAGTACGGGTCTTGGGTTCATTGCATGTGCTCCGCTACCGTGGATTCTGTGGGCAAGCGTCCTGTTCTTTCGGGAGGGTACGCATCAGTTCCGAAACAAAGACTGAACGCGTCCAACATCTGCAGGCAAAGCGAAGATCACAAGTTGGTCACCCGCTTTGATGGTCAAGTCGCCTGTAGGAACGTGAATCTCTTTGCCCCTCAATACGGTCGCGATCAGGCAATCTCCAGGCATCTTGATGCGACTGATTGGCTTGCCGGCCCAGCGGTGTTTGCTAGTGACCTCAACATGTAGAAGCTCTCCCGGAGCCTTGTGCAGGCAGACCGCCGCTCTGATGTGCTTGCCGCGAACGAAGTGCAGGATTGCGTTGATCATGGAGAGATGTGGGCTCACAACCCGACTGAGCAGACCAAGTGTCCGGATGATCGGCACATATTCTGGCTTGGAAACGAGCGCCACCGTAAAGGCTGCCCCCATTTTGTGGGCAAGCATGCAGCTGATGATATTGAGTTCCTCGTCGCCAGTGATGGCGACGAATGCGGTGTCGGGCCCCACACCTGCGCTATCGAGCATTTCCTTGTCCGAGGCGTCGCCATTGAGTACGAGCGTTTTGTGCAGGACGTCGGAGCATTCTCCGGCGCGTGCGGCATCCCGTTCCAGCAGAACGGCGGGAACCGACTCTGTTTCCAGTCGCCGGGAGAGATCCAGTCCGAGTCCCCCGCCTCCCGCGATGATGCTTTTTCCGAATGCTTGTCGGTCCGGATAGGCCCAGTCCAGGAAGCGGTGCAGGTCGTTGGGCTGCAGCGCAACGTAGACATCATCGCCAACTGCAAAACGGGTGTCCCCCCGCGGAACGTAGACAGACTCACCCCGCATCGCGGTGATGAAACGCACGCGGGCGATGAGCTCAGAAACGTACGCCTCGGTTCCCTGGGATGCAGGAGGCGGCGCGGATCCGTTTGCCGCTTTGCCTTCAGCACGGGTTGCCTCGACGGGGGCAACACCAAGATCTCCAAGTGTTGCACGAAGCAGCGGGCTATTGGTGCGCACTTGGATGCGTGCGATCAGAACTCGGCCATCGAGCAACTCCACCGATTCGAGCAGTCCGGGGTTGCTCAGAATATCAAAGAGATCCTCTGCAGCCTCCATGTTCTGGCTGACCAGGCAGTCGATCCCCAAGCGTTTGTAGTCGAATAGCGGGGAATGAAGCAGTGCGGAATCAACAATGCGTGCGACGGTGTTGGGCACTCCCGCTTCATGGGCGCAAATGCAGGCAAGGATGTTGACTTCGTCCGAATTGGTGACCGCGATGAGTAGATCCGCTTTGCGTAGTTCTGCCTTTTCCAGCGTCACGGGTGACGAACCGGATCCCACGACAGTCATCACGTCCAGTTGGGCCTCAATGGCGGCCAGGCGCTCCGGCTTCCGGTCAACGATGACGACGGCGTGCGACATATCGCACAGCTTTGCCGCGAGCTGTCGTCCGGCATTGCCAGCTCCAATGATCAGAATTCTCATCTCGCGTGGTCCTTTCCCGCGGTTGCTCTTCCTGAATCCGGCCCTGGGGCAATCCCCTCCATGGAACGGGCCCCAGTGAAACCACGCGTGGACTGTATCACAGCTCCGGTGAGATGCAACAAGCAGAAAGAGAACCGAGGCAGGTCCGCGCGAGGCTTGGTCCGCGGGACTCTCGTCGCGCTTCTTTAGCCTCTGGGCTGTGGGGTGCCTCCATAGTGGCTGATAAGCTCTTGGCTCCTGCCAGGCAAGCTGGCAGGGGGCAGGCACAAGTAGCTGTTGAGAACCAGAGAGTCCCAAAGGTCTTGTCATGCTGAGCTTGCCGAAGCATCTCTGTTGCATGATAAGCGCTCTCTCCCTTTTCACTTCCTGATCGACAAGCTCGGAACGATAGGAACCCTTGAAAAACGGTCATCTTGAGCGAAGTGCTCGCATCCCGACGAACGTCGCGGATCGAAAGATCTCATGCGACAGGCGGGGCGAAAACTGGGGGCTGCCTCCGGAAAATCTGTCCATTGCGCTGAGCCGGGGTGTGTGGTAGTAATGTCCAGCATGGTTGAGACGAAACAGATGGACCGACAGAAGATCGTGGTAGCGCTCCTGTCTGTGCTTGCGTTGGTCGCGGTATGTGCCGTGCTCAAGGCGGCTCAGTCTGTGGTGTTGCCGTTGATTATTGCCTGGCTGCTCTCCTACATCCTCGGGCCGGTTGTGACGGCCATGACGAGGCGGCGTATTCCTACCGGGCTGGCCGTTACGCTGGTTCTGCTGCTACTGCTTGGGATCTGCTATCTTGGCGGGCTTTTTCTACACGCTCGTGTCATGTCCTTCTACGCGGCCTACCCTCAGTATCAGGACCGTGTCATGGCTCTGTTCAAGACCTTTACGAGTCGCTGGGATCTTCCCTATGATCCCCTTGAGGGCATCAATTGGGGACCTTGGTTGGGAGAGCGCCTCAAGTCTACGGCGGGCTCGCTGCTTTCCTTCACCTCGAAACTGATCATGGTTATCATCTACCTGGTCTTTCTGTTGCTCGGCAAGCCGTACTTCAAGTACAAGCTTCAGAAGGCTTTTCTAGAGGAGCGGGCGAGTCAGTTGTCGGCCATTATCGGGTCGATCTCCACCGAGATTGGCCGCTATCTCTTCCTCCAGTTGCTCATCAGCCTTGTGACGGGCGGGTGTGTATGGATTGCCCTAAGCGCCCTTGGTGTGGATTTCGCCATCACGTGGGCGGCACTTGCTTTCTTCCTCAACTTCATTCCCACGGTAGGCTCCTTGATCGCGTCGATCCCACCCATTCTGGTGGCACTTGTTCAGGTTGAAGGCTCGATCCAACTTGGGGTTATGACGGCGATTGCGCTCTTCTCGATTCAGATGGCGATCGGAAATGGTGTGACTCCAAAGGTCATGGGTGAGCGTCTGAACCTGAGCCCCGTGGTGGTTCTGATTTCATTAGTGTTCTGGGGGTGGCTATGGGGCATTGTGGGCGCGCTGCTTTCCGTTCCCATTGCATCCACGATCAAGATTGTCTGCGAGAATATCGAAGGCCTGAAGCCGATCAGCACGCTCATGGGCTCCGGAAAGCGGTTTCGCAAGGAAGCGCTTGTACAGGCCCGCAGCGGGTCTGCATAGCGACGGTTCGAGCTGGGTATCGGTTCTCTGAATTTCTTGTTGCAATAGGAAATGCAATCCCCTAAAGTCCGCCGTTCCTTGAGGAGTACCCGTAGCTCAATTGGATAGAGCACCTGACTACGGATCAGGAGGTTGCAGGT
>JABGOW010000357.1 GCA_018645275.1 Verrucomicrobiota bacterium | reverse complement strand
CCATCTGTTTCTCCCCCGACGAGGTGGAGAGCCAAAAGGTCGTCGGCAGCATTTCGACCCACGAGGGTGACATTCTCAAGCTAATCGAACTTGCAAAGAAGATCGACCAACCCATTCCCCCAATTCGCGTCGTCGCCATCCAACCTAAGACGATGGAAATGGACGATAGCCTCTCTCCCGAGCTCCAACAGAACTTCGAAAGCTACGTTGAGAAAGTGCTCAACGAGATCAAAACCTAGCGCCACCCTCCAGCACCCCCCTATGCAACGCCGAACCTACTCCATCACGGGAACCGTACAGGGCGTCGGCTTCCGCCCCACCCTCTACCGACTTGCCCGTGAAGCGAACCTCGGAGGCTGGGTGCAGAACCGTTCGGGCGCCGCTATCCTAGCGCTTGAGGGAGAGGCTGCAGATGTTGGTGCTTTCATGGACACCCTCTCCGCCTCCATCCCATCCAATGCGTCCATTGCGGCGGTCGACTTGCTGGAAGAGAAGGCAATAGCCAGAGTTTCACCATTTCATATCAAAGAGAGCGGCTTCGACGAGCAGAACAGCGTGACCATTCCCGCCGACCTCGCCATGTGCCCTGAGTGCCGCGCCGAAGTCCTTGATCCAGCAGACAGACGCTACGGCTACCCCTTTACCACCTGTACCAATTGCGGTCCCCGCTACACCGTTGTCCATGCGATGCCTTACGACCGCGAACGGACCACGCTGGATTCCTTCCCCCTCTGTGACGCGTGCCAAGCTGAATACAAGGATCCCGCCAACCGCCGCTTCCACGCCGAATCCACAGCCTGCCCCGACTGCGGGCCTAGGGTGTGGTACGAAGAGACCACAGACCTCAGACCTCAGACCTCAGACTCCGAGTCAGCGACTGAGACTTCGGGGAACAGACTCCCGACTCCCGACTCTTCACAGTCCACAGTCCACAGTCCACTTGCCGCCGCTCGCAAATGCCTCGCAAACGGCGGCATCCTCGCCATCCGCGGCATGGGCGGGTTCCACCTCGCAGTTGACGCTACCAACCCAGACGCCATCGCCAAACTGCGTGAGCGCAAGCACCGCCCAGCAAAGCCCTTCGCCATCATGGCCCGCAACCTCGACGTCATACGCAGCATCTGCAGCGTCTCCGACCAAGCCGCAGCCCTCCTCCAGTCCCCCGAAGGTCCCATTGTCATCCTTGGGATCAGACCACAGACGACAGACTGCAGACGACAGACGCCCCAGCAGAGCCGACCCGCATCCTCTGATCCCTCTGATACCTCCTGTTCAAATTCCCACCCGCCACAGTCCACAGTCCACGGTCCACCTTGTCGCGCCGTAGCCCCGCGAAGGCGGACCCCCACCTCCCTCATTTCCCCCGACACCCACACCTTGGGCATCATGCTCCCCACAACGCCGCTACACATGCTCCTGCTCGAGGGCTCCCCCGATGATCCTACTCCTCCGTTCGACTTCCTCATCATTACGAGCGGAAATCAGAGCTCTGAGCCGATTTGCATCGCAAATGACGAAGCAGAAGAGCGGCTGCAGGGAATTGCCGACGCATTCCTGTTTCACGATCGTGAAATCAACCTTCGCAACGACGACTCTCTTGTTTGCGAACAGGATGCCGGTCTCCAGCTCTGGCGACGCGCCCGCGGCTACGCGCCAAACTCAATTGTTTTGCAGAAACCCTTGTCGCGGTGCGTTCTCGCTATGGGTGCGGAGCTCAAAAACGCAATCGCCTTGGGTGACGTGAACCGTACAGTACTCTCTCCACACATCGGTGACCTTTCCACCCCTGAAGCCAGGGACGCGCATGAGCGCGTGGCCCGGGAGTTGCCCCAGTTTCTCGATAAGCAACCAAACGTCATTGCCGTTGATCTCCATCCCGACATGCACTGTACCCGACATGGCGAACGCCTTGCAGCCGCCCTGAACATCCCTGTAGTCGCGGTTCAGCATCACCATGCGCACGCGATGTCATGTCTTGCAGAGCATGGGCTCACGCGCGGTCTTGCACTCGTGTTCGACGGCACCGGCCTCGGAACCGACGGCAACATCTGGGGTGCCGAACTGCTGCACATTGAGGAGGCCAGCTTCACACGACTGGCCACATTCGCCCCAACGCACCTACCGGGGGGAGACATGGCAGTGGCGGAGCCGACGCGACAGCTCGCCGCCCGCTGGCACGCCGCAGGTGTAGTCCCCTCTCCAGAGGTACTGGAGCGGTGTGGGATACGTGATGACCAATATGCCATCTGGACTCAACAGTGCGAACAAGGTATCAACGCTGCAATCACACACGCCGCGGGACGCCTTTTCGATGCCTTTGCTGCATTGCTGGGGTTCTCGCCTGCACGCACCACGTACGAGGGACAGGCTCCAATCCGACTTGAGACCGCAGCCCGGCTCAGCTCGGCAACAAACACCCTCCCATTTGACATTGCAGAGCATGATGGGATCATGGCCATTGACTGGTCAGTTCTGTTTGCTCACCTGACAGATCGACACGCCAAAACCTGGAGAAGCACCGACACAGCGCGGCAGCTACACATTTGCATCGCAGAGGCTGCGCTTGCCATGGCGCGCCATGGCAGAGAGAAAACAGGTGAGACCACCATTGCCCTCAGTGGTGGCGTTTTCATGAACAGGCTGCTCTGCGAGCTGCTGATCCCCCGGCTCGCCGCCGATGCATTCTCCGTCCTCACCCACAGCCACATACCACCCAACGACGGCGGCATCGCCCTCGGCCAGGCCGTGATCGCCGGCTAGCCTGGAACTTCCTACGTTCCCCCTTGTCTCGCCCTGGTTCTGCCACAGTTGGCAGCACTCTTCCTTGTGCAATTCTCATTCCTGTAGGGGTTTAGCAGCATTCCTGGCTTCTCCCCGTTTTCGGCCCGCTGATCACCATCCAGAGAGGGGAGATTCGAGTGTACGAGTAAAGGGGAGCTCCGGCAATCCTCGCTCTCTTCTTCCCGTACTCGTACACGCATATCTCTTAGGCGTTTCCCTCATTTTCCTGCCTTTCCGGCGGACGATAGCGGCGACGAGAATGGTGGACGATTGAGA
>JABGOW010000246.1:7075-20685 GCA_018645275.1 Verrucomicrobiota bacterium | reverse complement strand
GAGGCGTCTCTGCGCAGATCATGCGATCAAACCCCTACGGAAGTGAAATGCGCCCCTCCGCATCCACCCGAAAGGAGCGCCCCCAGAATGTACCCAGGCACGACCTCCCTCACAATGGACGTCTAAATACTGATCAACCCCTTAGCCTAATACACACTTCGGTCTTCACCACCCATATGGAAAATAAAGTAGAGAGCGGCACTCAGGCCGGTTTCCGTGAGCGTGGCGTCATCGTCACCGCCGGAATTCTCCCAGGATACAGTCCCTGCTTGGAACATATAGTCAATCGCCCAGCCAATCGACATCACACTGCCGCAGTGGTGATTTCCACCGAAAACAGGACCTAGGCCTGCGGAGAACAGAACAAAGTCATCTGCAGAGCCATAATGATCTTCCTCGCCGTTCGCATAGGTGAACCTGAGCGCTGGTCCCAGCCAGAGACGGGTCCATCGCCCACGGTACACGGCGAATCCGAACGTATTGTTCCACTCCAATCCTGTGAATTCAACCTCGTCATTATAGTCATCAAACTCGTGGTTCATCTGGAAATACCCAAGATCCAGCCGATAGTTGAAAACCGAATTTCGTGCCACAGCCGTATCCAGAGTCACACCAATGGATATACTGTCGTGAGTCGCATCGGCCTCGCCTTGGCCGTCCGAGTCCCACGTAGCATCAGCCGACCGAGACCTCAAGTAGGGACCCATTCCTACAGCCGACGCTTGTTGCACACACAAAGAGGAAGCAACCACAGCACCGCACAACACAACCTTCAACAACTTCATCCGGACCCCCTATGTTTGTAGAGCTCGCACCATGCCAGCTTTGTGAAAAGCCATCGCTCAACGAAGCCCCGGTCAAGCAAAACAAACACGCCCTCAAGTTCCGACGCCCGACGCTGGCGGCTACGTTGCTGTCAATCCCCCGCACCTGGCGACCATAGGATTGACTCAGGGCAAACGCATCTAAATATCCAATACTCAGGGATTTTAGATGCGTCTGCCCTGAGGATTGACTTGGTTCGGGGGCCTCGCTATAGTGCGAGCTCTATATTTGTCAGACTTTTGTCGAACAGCCTGATTCGGCACTTTTTTGAGTTAAACAGACCAGGCAACCATACAGGGAGCAGATCATGATCGTATCCACAAAGAAGCTATTTGAGCACGCCTACGGAAAGTACGCTGTTGGCGCCTACAACATCAACAATGCTGAGCAGATTATGGGGCTGTTTCAGGGCAATATGGACAGCAAAGCCCCCTTCATCGTGCAGCTTTCCAAGGGCGCACGAGGCTACACGGACAGCCGCCTGCTTGAGTCCATGATTCGCGCTGCTGACGAGATCTTCCCGGATGCCGTTTTTGCGGTACATCTGGACCACGGCGACGAGCAGACCTGCTATGACTGCATCGACAGCGGGTTCTACAGCTCGGTCATGATTGACGCCAGCGCGGAAGACTTTGACGAGAACATCGCCATCACCAAGCGCGTTGTCGATCGCGCCCACGCCAAGGGCATCGCCGTTGAAGCAGAGCTTGGCAAGCTGGGCGGTGTTGAAGAGCACGTTTCCGTCGATGAAGCGGATGCAAAGCTGACCGACCCCAAAGAGGTCGAAGAGTTCGTGACGCGCAGTGGCTGCGACAGTCTCGCCTGCGCCATCGGAACCAGCCACGGCGCCTACAAGTTCACCGGCGGCCAGGGCCTTCATTTCAGCGTGATTGAGGATATCGCTAAGCTTCTCCCGAGCTTCCCCATGGTCATGCACGGTTCCAGCTCCGTACCGCAGGATGAAGTTGAGCGCATCAACGCAGCCGGCGGGACGCTCAAGGGCGCCAAGGGCGTAGACGAAGGGCAGATCACAAAGGCCTCCACGATGGGAGTCACCAAAGTGAACATCGACACGGACGGACGCTTGGTCTGGTGCCGTGTCCACCGTGAGCACTTCATCAACAAGCCCGAGGACTTTGACCTTCGCCCGGCCGGCAAGGTGTTCATGGCGGAATACGCGAAGTACATCGCTCACAAGAACGAAGTTCTCGGCAGCGCAGGTCAGCTTGACAGCGTGCGCGAGTTCTTGAACCAGTAAGCACATCTCCCTAACTCATATAACAAGCTAGACCGATTGAGAGCAGCCGGACACGGACTGCTCTCAATCGCTGTCAGGAAAGGGCGCGTTCAGCGCAATTCAGGAGAACCCGATGACAACAAAAAACATGGTCATGGTCGACGGAAATACCGCGGCTGGCACAGTCGCCCACGCCTGCAGTGAGGTCTGCGCGATCTACCCCATCACGCCCTCCTCCCCCATGGGAGAGACGGCTGACGAACTCAGCGCCGCTGGCGTGGAGAACATCTGGGGCACCGTCCCGGAAGTTGTCGAAATGCAATCCGAAGGTGGCGCGGCCGGAGCCGTACATGGCTCTTTGACATCGGGAGCACTCACAACGACCTTCACAGCATCCCAGGGCCTGTTGTTGATGATCCCGAACATGTACAAGATCGCTGGCGAGCTCACCTCGACAGTCTTTCATGTTTCAGCCCGTTCGCTGGCATGCCAGGGCTTGTCCATTTTTGGCGACCACTCCGACGTCATGTCCGTTCGCCAAACCGGTTTCGCCATGCTGGCGTCCAATAGCATTCAGGAAATCGCGGATCTCGCGCTCATATCGCATGCGGCAACGCTGAAAGCCCGCGTTCCTTTCCTGCACTTCTTCGATGGATTCCGCAGTTCCCACGAAATCCAGAAGATCGAGCAGGTCACACGCGAGGATATCCGTACGATGATTGACGATGACCTCGTCATTGAGCATCGCAAGCGCGGCCTTTCTCCCGACAATCCCATGATCCGCGGCACGGCCCAAAATCCCGACGTCTACTTCCAAGGCCGTGAAACCGTCAACCCGTTCTACGACGCCACACCGGGCATCGTTCAGGACTGCATGGATCAGTTTGCATCTCTGACGGGACGCCAGTACCACCTATTCGACTATACAGGCGCCCCCGATGCCGAGCGTGTTGTGATCATCATGGGCTCCGGTGCCGAAACCGTTCATGAGACAATCGCCCAGATGGTCTCGGACGGTGAGAAGGTCGGTGTGCTCAAGGTACGCCTCTATCGTCCGTTCAACGCCAAGGCGTTTATCGACGCGCTCCCCGCCACGGTGAAAGCCATCGCTGTACTTGACCGCACGAAGGAGCCGGGCTCCCTCGGCGAGCCACTCTACGGCGATGTTCGCACCGCAATCGGCGAAATGATGAGCGAAGGTTCCTACAAGGGCGAAGGCTACCCCGTCATCGTCGGGGGCCGCTACGGCTTGGGCTCCAAGGAGTTCACGCCGGCGATGGTCAAGGGCGTCATGGACAACCTGTTGGCCGACAAACCAAAGAACCGCTTCACCGTCGGCATCAACGACGATGTGACCCACACCAACATTCCATTCGATCCGAGCTGGAATGTGGAGTCCGGGGAGCGCATCGAATGCATGTTCTACGGCTTGGGCTCAGACGGCACGGTCGGTGCTAACAAGAACTCAATCAAGATCATCGGTTCCGACACCGAGAACTATGCACAGGGCTACTTCGTGTACGACTCCAAGAAGGCGGGCGCCATGACGGTGTCGCATCTGCGCTTCGGCCCCGAGCTGATCCGCAGCCCCTACCTCTGTACGAAGGCCAACTTTGTGGCATGCCACAACTTCTCGTTCCTGGAGAAGTACGACATGCTCGCGAACGCACAGGATGGCGCAGTGTTACTGCTTGCCAGCCCCTATTCGGCCGACGAGGTATGGCAGCACATGCCGGATGAAGTCGAGCAGCAGATTATCGACAAGAAGATCAAGTTCTACGTCATCGACGCGATTGCGCTGGCCCACGAGTTGGGACTGGGCGCCCGCATCAATACGATCATGCAGACCTGCTTCTTCTACATCTCTGGCGTTCTGCCCCAGGACAAGGCGATCGACTCCCTCAAGTACGCCATCAAGAAGACGTACGGCAAGAAGGGCGATGAGATCGTCCGCATGAACAACATCGCCGTCGATGGTGCCGTTGCCAAGCTGCAACAGGTGGAGATTCCCGATGCGCCGGCAGGCAAGATCAAGATGCCCCCGACCGTTCCGGGGGATGCGCCTGCGTTCATTCAGAACGTTACGGCCCTCTTGATGCAGCAGAAGGGCGATGACCTCCCCGTGAGCGCCATGCCTGTTGATGGCACATGGCCCACCGCTACGACCACGTACGAGAAGCGCAACATTGCTGTCGAGATTCCGGAGTGGAACAAGGATCTCTGCATTCAGTGTGGACAGTGCTCGCTCGTTTGCCCACACGCCGCCATTCGCATCAAGGCGTTTGATGAGTCAGCCACTGCTGGCGCACCCGCCGACTTCAAGTGCGTGGACGCCAAGGGCAAGGATCTGGCCGGAAAGAAGTTCACCGTTCAGGTTGCTCCCGAGGATTGCACGGGCTGCGGCGCTTGCGTCCAGAAGTGCCCGGGCATGGAGCGGGACAAGGAAACAAAGAAGCCCACAGGCAACAAGGCTATCATGATGGCCGATCAGCTTCCGATCCGTGATCGTGAAGCGGCCAACTGGGAGTTCTTCCTTGGCATTCCTGAAACAGACCCGACGCTCTTCAAGCGCGAAACGATCAAAGGCAGCCAGTTCTGCCAGGCGCTCTTCGAGTTCTCTGGTGCTTGCGCAGGTTGCGGCGAGACGGCTTACGTGAAGCTGCTCACCCAGCTCTTCGGAGATCGCGCCATGATCGCGAACGCAACGGGTTGCTCATCCATCTACGGCGGCAACCTGCCAACGACCCCTTACTGCACGCGCGAAGATGGACGCGGACCCACATGGTCCAACTCACTCTTCGAAGACAACGCCGAGTTTGGTTTCGGTATGCGCCTCGCGGTGGATCGCTTCAACACGTTTGCGCTGGAGCTTGTCGACAAGTTCATCGACGGTGCCTGCGGCGACGCGGCAGTGCCACAGGAGCTTCTGACCGCCATTCGCGATGCCGATCAGTCTACTCAGGCCGGCATCGAGGAACAGCGTGACCGCGTGGCAGAACTGAAAGCCGCACTGAAGGGCTGCAACTGCGTCTCCTGCCATCAGCTTGAGTCTGTTGCAGACTACCTGGTGAAGAAGTCCGTTTGGATTCTCGGTGGCGATGGCTGGGCCTACGACATTGGATACGGCGGCTTGGACCATGTTCTAGCCTCCGGACGCAACGTGAACGTGCTCGTCGTAGATACCGAGGTGTACTCCAACACCGGCGGGCAGGCTTCCAAAGCAACGCCAATGGGCGCTGTCGCGAAGTTTGCCGCTTCCGGCAAGCCAATGAACAAGAAGGATCTGGGGATGATCTCCATGACCTATGGCAACATCTACGTTGCTCAGGTTGCGATGGGGTCGAACCCAAATCAGGTTGTCAAAGCCTTCGCTGAGGCGGAAGCCTACGACGGGCCTTCACTGATCATTGCGTACTCCCACTGCATCGCGCAGGGCATCAACATGACCACCGGTCTTGATAACCAGAAGGAAGCGGTTGAGTCGGGTCACTTCCCGCTCTATCGCTACAATCCGGAACTCGCGGCGCAGGGCAAGAACCCACTCAAAGTGGATAGCAAGGCCCCGACGATGAAGTTCAGCGAGCATGCTCTGAAAGAGAATCGCTTCCGCATTCTCACCAAGAGCAAGCCTGAGAATGCAGAGAAGCTGATGGCCAAGGCTGACGACTTCTTTGCCGCGAAGTTTGACCTGCTCACGAAGATGGCAGAGATGGCGCCTTACGCAGCGCCATCGGCTGACGACGAGTAGAGCCACACACACAGATAACAACAGAAAGCCCCGTGACGCAGGTCACGGGGCTTTTTCTGTCTATCCCTGCTTCCTCGCCGAGATCCATGTGTCGATTGTTGTAGCGTTGGGCGTTGAGGGCCCTCTCAAAACAGCGAAGAACGTCGTGGACCGAAGGATCTCAAGAGTATCAAGCATCCTGGAGATTCCTCGGCAAGCTCGGGATGACAAACGCTGAATCGCTGAATTTCCTGAGTAGCTGTCATGCTGAGCTTGCCGAAGCATCTCAAGACACAAGTGCGGTGATGCGTTCTTACCCCGCGCGGAGGCGTAGACAGTGGAGAGTGGACTGTAGAGAGTGGATAAATCGAAAAATCGACCCCACTAAGTATGTCGGTTTACGAAAGCTTCTGACATGCTCAGAACTCCCATCGACTAAATCAGTCGTTTAAGCGTAACCAACGAAGCTTACTTGGTTACGCTTAGACCACTTGCTTCGGCGAGTGAGCTCAGGAAGGGTCCCTCAACTAGACACTTCCGGGATGAACCCTGAGAATCTCTTTTCCACCTCCTTGTTTCAGTGACATCGCCGGAGCAATCCTGTAGGCTCTCGGTCCATGAGATACCCCCGCGTTTGGAGCGTAGCACGATTTCTACTCATTGGCATGACTGTGGCCGCCGCGGGCGGCTGCGCTTCGCTGTCGCGAGTTCGGTTTACCGTTGAGGAGTCTTCACTCGATTATGTTCACTTTCGTCAGACTGAGATCGTAGACGGAGACAAGGCTCCCATCGTGAAGGCCCTGGAACTCAATGGTAGCGGCTATCTTGAATACCGAACGGGGCGAAGCGAGCGGGTTCGCGATGGTTTCTGGCAGGAATCCACGTCACCTCATCTCGAAGACCTGCATACCGACCGCCTGGTCCTCTCTCAGGAGGAAACCGTTGCCTTCTATCAACGCCTGGTCGATGCCGGCATCTTCGACGGGATCCAGAAGGAGAAAGCAACGGAGGGCGCCCCGAAGATCCTCGTGTACGCTCGTATCGCATTTGAGAAGCGTGTCATTATCACAACGAACCCCGTCTATGCTGAGATCTTTGATGAACTCCTTTCCAGATTTCAGCGCTAACCCGCCCACTTGCCGGGCTTATCTTCTCCCATGCGCCTAGCTACCCGACAATCCGTTCGTACACTCGTCACTGCGGCTCTCACGACGGTTCTGGCCACAACGGCTCTGGCACACCGTTTGCTGAGTACGACCATCAAAGGCTCTCTGTTTCTAGATGAAGACGGGCTGCGGCATGAGATCCAGGTCGCGCACTTTCTGCTCCCCCCAGCGAAGGCATTGGAAACGGTGCCGGACTTAGCCAGCAACGATGCGCTCCTGCAGGAAATCCGCGACTACATCGCAGAACAGCACCCTGTCAAGATCGACGGAATACGGGTGCTGCCCACAATCCAGGATCTCACGTTTGCGCCGGTGAGAAACGGCGCTTACCTCAACACGTCGACCAACTACATCCGCGTGGCCTTCACCGTTTCATACGCAACCATGATGCCTCCGAAGCAGATCAGTTTCGTCTGGCAACTGTTTCCCGGCGCACCTGACGAGGGCTGGGCGGGCCTTGTCGATCAGGATCAGGATCCCTACGAAATCATCCAGACGTTTGCCACCTACGGCGAAGGCAATTTCGTCTTCTTCTCCCCCTCAGAGCCTGAGTTCATCTGGCATGCGGAGCCCTCCGGAAGGCACCCCACCGCTTCTGCTGTGCACAGTGACCCGCAGTGGCGTATTCCTATCCTGTCACTCATGCTCGCCATACTTGCCGGGCTCTATCTGACTTCACCGCCCCACCGCAGCCGGCCCTTGCGGGTCCGCCTGCCGCTGGCAGGGGCTCTTCTCGTCATGGCCTGCCTGAGCTTACATCTCCTCTCGGTGCCAGTGCCGTCCCCATTCAGCCGCATCCAGATGCCGACAGACGATGAGGCCCTGACGCTCTTTGCCGCCCTACACGCCAACATCTACCGGGCATTCGACTACGGCTCTGAAGAAGAGATCTACGATGTACTGTCCCAAAGTGTTGATGGTGCCCTTCTGGATGATCTCTACGCGCAGATATACAAGAGTCTAATTCTCCGCTACAGCGGAGGAGCCGTCTGCAAAGTCGCCAAGGTGGACATCCTCGAAGCCCGCTTGATCCAGAAAACACGCGAAGCCGTATCAGGCGAGCACACCGTCGAGATAGGCTGCAAATGGCAGGTGCAGGGAATCGTGGAGCACTGGGAGCACCTGCATCGGCGAGTCAACGAGTATGAGGCACGATTCACACTCTCACCACGAGCTCGCACATGGAAGATCTGCCGTGTCGACATCACAAGCCAGGAACGCGTCGAGGCGGAGGACAAGCCGAGGGGAAGGGATGAGGGATGAGATGAGGGATGAGGGATGAAACCTGAAACCTGAGGGAATGCCCACAAAGCCCAGCAGCATTTCAGCTTTCTGCTTTCCCAATTTCAGCTCTGCTCTTCAGCACCGTTACGGACTCAAAGTGCGGCGTGCGTGGGAACATGTCAATTAGCTGGCAATTCACTACCTCATAGGCCGATTCCGTGAGAACTCTGAGGTCACGGGCCAGCGTGTCGGCCGCACACGAAACGTATGCAACGCACTGCGGACGGGCCGATATCAGGGTTTCGAGGAAAGCCTTCTCCAGCCCCTGCCGGGGCGGATCCACAATAACCATGGTTTCTGAGCCGTCAACCTGCTTCAGCGAGTCCTCTGCGAGCGCATCAACATCAGCCGACACAAACTCCGGTCTTATCTTCATTGCCTTTGCGTTCTGTATGGCCGCGCGAACGGCAAACGACTGACGCTCAATCCCGAATACATGAGGCACTCCATGCTGCGCCGCCGCCAGCGAGAAAAGCCCGACACCGCAGTAGAAATCAATAAGGTAGGTCGGCGCCTGCTGTTTGATCAGCTCGCTTATATACGAAACCAGGAGATCGCCGGCACCGACGTTTACCTGGTAGAAGGCGCGTCTTGGCACTCGAACATCCCCGATGGGCGAGTTCTCGATGAGGCGCTCTACCCCAGATTCCCGATCCGTCCAGCGCACCGCGCCATTTGTCTCCGTCCAGCGAAACGTTACCCGGGCATTTGGGCGCATGTTCTTCAATGTCTTCACGTTAGCCCGAAGCTTCTGCAGCTCATCATTGATCGGCCCAACCGCAAGGAGGCAGGAGGGAATATCGACAACCGTTCGGTTATCCTCACCGAAGTATCCCAGTTTCCGTTCTCGCTGGGCGTGCAGAACGAGCTTGTTCCGGTAACCCAAATCGCACGGCGATGCAATCGGCTCGCTGAACGTCACCCCCTCCAGACGACCAATGCGGGACAGAAGCCCTTCAAACTGCTGCTGTTTGATGCGAACTTCCTCAGGATAGGCCACATGCTGATAGCTGCACCCGGGACAGCGATCGCACAGGGCACACGCAGGCTCAATACGGTGCTCCGAAGCGGTCAGCACCTCAAGCAGCAATGCCTCTGCGAACTTCTTGCGACACTTGGTCAGGCGGACGCGGACGCGCTCACCGGCCAACGTACCGGGCACAAACACAGCACACCCATCGTGCCGCCCTACCCCACGCCCCCCGAACGCAACGTCATGAATCTCAATCTCGACCTCTGTACCAACCGTCAATGCCATCGTCTGCTCCTTTGAATGAAGTGGATAGAGGTATCACGATACCAGTCCCGAGGGAACAGAAAACGAGATGGAGCCCAATACTGAGCGAAGCCCGTCGTCCCGAGAGAAGCGGGAGATTCCTCGACAAGCTCGGAATGACAGACGCTGAATCGCTGAATATGCTAAGAAGCGGTCATGCTGAGCTTGCCGAAGCATCTCACCCACGTTTCTGCGGGATCTATCTTCCTAGAATGGCATCTCTCCATCGGGATCATCAGCTGCCTGAACCGGTTTCCCTTGAGCAGCAACCGCATGCACCTCCGGTTTTCCCCTGCCCAGAAACTGAATGCGGTCAGCCCGGACTCGAAGCTTGCTACGCTTCTCTCCCTCATTCGTCTGCCATTGATCAAAGCGTAGCCGCCCCTCAACCAGAATCGGAGAGCCTTTGCTCAAATACTGCTCACAGGTTTCTGCCTGCTTTCCCCACGCCACAATCTCCACGAAACAGGTGGTTTCTGCCGTTTCACCATCGCGATTGCGGTAGCGTTCATTCGTGGCCAATCCCAGCTCAGTCACTGATGCTCCCGACGGAATCTGACGCATCTGCGGATCACGCGTGAGATTCCCTACCAGTACGACACGATTGAAACCCGTCATGACATCCTCCTTACGTTGTGTGTTCGTGCCCGTCGTTCTAATAGGTAGAAGCAGCGAGACCGGAGGTTTTCCGGAAAAAGGCAAAAAAAGAATGAAGGTGTTGAGGTCGTTGAGCTGGCTCCCCGAAGGGGAGTAGACCAGAAATCCAGCCTCAAATAATGGCCAAACTCCAGACTCCCCGAAGGGGAGTAACACGCCAGCCGGGGGTGCAACCCCCGGAGTATTGCGTTAAGAAGGATGAATTGCTCCCTGAAGCGCTTGAGCCCCGACGCATGTCGGGGGGGAGCCACAATGGGTGAGGCAAGTATACACTTCCGTGATGAACCGAAAAGCCGCTCTTAAGACAATGGAGGCGGCCCGCCCTCGGCCCCCTACTCGCTTTCGTAGCGGCTCATGCGCTTGGACTCAAGCAGGCCACAGATGACGGCCATACCAACCACGTGATTGTTCTCGGTCTCCACGAGGGGGCTATCCGCGTACACCGCGCCAGAGATATTGTCCCAGCGGTAGTAGGCGGCGACCGACCAGCGGGGCGTTAGCTCCTTCACCACGTTCCCTGAGATGCTGAAGCCTGCATAGCCACCCTCAGCCTCATAGGCCTCCCGATCGGCCGTGACATAGGTCGGATCCACGTCATAGAGATAGCCGTTGTAGTTGTCATCAGCAAAATCAACACCGGTATTGATGCCAAACTCAAGATCCTGCGCCTTCCCCAAAGTCCTGTTGAGGTAGATCAATTGCAGACCGCCTCGAATCCCACGGTACTCGACCTCCAGTTCATCCGTATCGAGCGAACAGGCTGCTCGCACCCCGAATCGGAAGTAGAGGCGATCTTCGGAATCGCGATCACGCAGGTAGAACTTAGCGCCCGGCCCCAATTCGAGGATGGCCCCGATCTCGGGCATTCCCTCCCGTGCATGGTTGTCGTCATCAACCGGCGGGCTTCCACTGAACGATATCGCAGTTTCAAACCGTTCGGTGTTCCAGAGCAACCCATTGAAGCCATCACGGTTGGCGCGGACCACTTCACCTCGATAGACAATGTATGGCAGCGGCAGCAGATAAGAGTTGTAGGAGTCCGAACCTCGGTAATGGGGCAGATAGGCCGCACCCGTGAAGACCCCAATCTCCCAAAGCGGGCGCTCCTTTACCGCCTGCTCCGCGGCAGATGCCGAGGACAACACCACGGCCACGATCACAACCAAGAACAGTACAACGCGCATTCCACACTCCACCCAGATTCAGTTTCACAATAATCACAGCAACCCGCCGCCGCCCGCAAGGAGAAAATGCTGGTGTGCACAGAGATACGGGCCGGCAGACCACAGCGGCGAGCCGATGGCATTCAGGCGGAGGCATGCAAAGGACGTGTCCAGAATGGACAGTAAAGGATGTGCCCGGATAAATCCTAAATGGTCGGGGTGCGCCTCTGCGATACGAACCTGGTTCATCAATCAAGAGGCTGTTGGTTAGGCTTCTCCATTATTATCCCTTGTGGTTACGTCCGTTGAAGGATCTATCCGTCCTGTGGCGGACTGCCCTAGCGCACAGCGGCGCCGTCGGCTAGATTTATCCGCCTCTGGTGGACCGTCCCGTGCGTAACGGTGCATCTCAGAGAGGGGCCTTTTAGGGAGAGTACAGGCATGCTTGCTGTCTCTGGAAGGGGGCAAAGGGTCCCCTCTGCCACGAATGTGGAAGAGGGAAGCTTGGGGGAAACCCAAGGCAGTTCCTGCGTTAGCGGAACCTATTGGGAAATCAAGAGCGCGTGTGAAGAAGCATTGGAAGGGGCTAACGGCTCATGGCTGCGTCTCGCTCTCTATAGCCCGCATCTCCAACGTGGTTTCTGCGAAGCCAAAGCGAGCTTTCAATTCGCGGGATAGCTTATGCACGGTCGCTTCTATGTCGGCCCTTTCGCGTTGATGCGTCAGAACTACACCCGCACTGAAGACGACAACGTCCTCGGTGATTGACCAGATCCTTACGCGCTCGAGTTCCTCGATTTCTGGAAATTCGTCGGCAACGAAGCGTTCGACATCGTGGGTGTTGGCGTGCGCGGGTGCAACTTCCATCAGGATGCGTACTGTGTCTCGGAACAGCCCCCATGCCCATACTAGGATTACACCTGCTATCCCGATGCTGAGGACGGGATCAATCCACTTCCATCCTGTGGCGGCCATGACAAGTGCACCAACGACGATTGCGACGGATGACACGGCATCGGCCATCATGTGGACGACGGCACTGCGTACGCTCATGTTCTTCTCATGACCGTGCAATAGAATAATGCTGGCTACATTCACGGCGAGGCCGACGGCGGCCACTAGGAGCATCTCGCGTGTGAGGATCTCTACGGGATTCAGAAGGCGGACAACGGCCTCGTATGTGATGTAGATGGTGACTGCAAGCAGGAACAGGGCGTTGGTGTAGGCGGCCAGTACTTCTGCTCTTAGCAGCCCGAATGTGCGATGATGACATGGTTTGCTGCTGGCGAGTTTGACAGCGATGGCACTGATGCCGAGGGCGAAAACATGTGTGAACATGTGCCCGGCGTCGCTAAGCAAGGCCAAGCTACCGGTCAGCAGGCCACCGGCAATCTCGATTGCCATTCCGGCAACCGTGATTCCGATTGAGATGCAAAGCTTCCCCAGAGGCGCATGTCGGTGCGCCAGAAGCTCCGACATTCCGCCGTGCTGGTGTTCATGGTGCTCCTCGTGATGGTGATGTTTGCCCATTGCTACTCCGTCTTCTTCCCATCGTCACCAGTTATCGTGCTCAGGCGCAAGGCCAATCTCGCCATCTTCGCTACCGCACGGGATGAAATAGTTGCTCCGGTGAGGCCATCTACCTTTTCGTTCAGACGCCCTCTGCTGTTCAGCCTCACACCTGCATACTGCCGCAGGTAGCGTTTGCTGCGAATCGGACGACCACGCTGTTCTCGATCCGCAAGAATCCGGGCGTTTAGGATTCGCCCCTCAGCCACGATGAACCCGGCCTCAATGGGGCCGTGTTTCCCACGCGCGGACAAGACCCAGAGAACACCCTCTGTGCCCACATAGTACACAATGCTCCTAGGGGTATCGTCGCGACCCAGAATCTCGTGACAGGCCTTTGCCACACGACCGGTTACAGACAGTGACCGCACCGCTGGGGCAATCTCGAACTGTTCCTTGGCGAAGCTCATGGCCGCATTCTCTTTGGCCTGCCCCGCCGTTGGTAACGCCAGCAGCAGTACTAGAAGGAGGAATCTAGAAGTCATAGCCAATGCCAAGGTTGAATCCGTTCTGGTCTTTCCCGTTTTCGTTGTCCTGCCATTGATAGTCTACCTTGATCACCACTTGCTCGTGCGGCCACCAATTCACTCCGGTGTCGACCTGTGTTTTGCCCGTGTTCTCGCCGGCATCTCCTGCCTGGTTATCCCACTCGCTGTACCGAACGAAAAGCCCTACCTGCTCAACGGGACGATATGAGGGTTCAATG
>JABGOW010000246.1:0-7065 GCA_018645275.1 Verrucomicrobiota bacterium | reverse complement strand
CCAGCCATATTGCCGATCCGCCCCGACCATCTCCGGCCCCGTCCCGTCCAGCAGCCATTCGCCGTAAAGCGCCCGCAATCCGAACGGGCCGCGCCGGAGCTCTGCATGCAGTTCCCCCAGTACACCATCACCGGCTGTCGAATCGTTGCCTTGGGTCATGTCGGACTGGTAGATAACCGCACCGCCCACGGTGAATCCGGGTATACGCCAGTTGAGAGCCAGCGTCCCGGCCAGGTCTGAGGCCTCCGCTTTCGCAACCTTCTGTCGTCCCGAGCGTACGGAATAGTTGCTATTGCTAGACGTGCTCAGCCCAGAGTGGACATACGCCGCGTAACTCCATCCGTCTCCAAAATCGCCATGCACACCAGCTCCTGCCTCCCACCAAGTTGTCGGAAGGATCTTGTTTTCGATGGGGTTGCGTTCGACGCCATAGAACGTGGTTGGCTCATGGGTTGGATTCAACAGCCCGATTGGAAGGAGGAACAAACCGCCCCTTGCCGTATGCGATTCGCTCAGCTCGAAATCAATGAAGGCCTGCTCCAATTCGACCTCACCGGGAGCATCATCCCCCGACAGCGAATGTTCGAGTTCCAGCTCAGAGCTGAAGCGGATCCGGTCAGTGAAGTCATAACCGAAGTACAGAACAAAGCGGTGAAAATCAATCTCCTCCTTGTCCGCCGCGCCACCGCTGCCGTCTAGGTTGTTGTAGTGCAGCTCACCATAGCCACCAAGTTGCACGCCGCTGAACGGGGCTCGATCCGCAGTGGTGTCGCGTAGTTCCTGGACTTCTTGTTCGAGTCGCGCAACACGCTCATCAAGCGGCTCTCCGCCAGCGAGCGGTGCAACCGACATAGATATTCCTGATACTGCAATTGCGACTGCTCTCCATTGTTTGTTCATAGCACTACCTTTCAAGCCTCGTTAGGGCGTCCTAACTATATTGTCCCGATGTATCCCCATCTTCCTACGTTGCTGTTATCTACCAGATTGCCAACCGTCGATATGCGAGTGCTATCGCAATTTCCGAAGACCGGCCACGAACGCCGAGCTTACAACATGTTCCAGGCGACAGGCCTCGTGTTCCGCCTGCCTTGCATCCATTCCCAAATGGGTCACCATGAACTCATGCAGGACGGCCTGACGATCGCCAAGCTCTCCAGCGATCTTCCGGCTACCCCTTGTCAGCGTTATGTCCTTGTGGTCGCGCTTGATCAAGCCTGCCTCTTCGAGGCGCCCCAACATCTGGACCACGGAGGGTTTACTCACTCCCAGTGATCGCGCGATTTCGGAGACATGGGCATGTCCGTGATCACGCTCAAGCTCATGGATTACCTCGATGTACATTTCCTGCTTGAGGGTCACTCTATCTGTTTGCGTCAATCTCATGGGGCAGGAAGTTAGGGGAGCCTAACTCCTGTGTCAATCAAATCAGAAAGCACAGGTAGAGGTAGGTCAGGTCGCTCTGAGCTTCAGTTCCTCAATCCAGCAAAACAGTACGGGCACGACTAGCATGGTTACCACTTCGATGAGCATTCCGCCGAAGGAGGGAATGGCCATCGGGACCATCACGTCGCTACCGCGTCCGACGGAGGTCAGGACGGGTAGCAGGGCGAGGATCGTGGTTGCCGTTGTCATGAGGCAGGCTCGGACGCGGCGTTCTCCTGCTTCGAGGACGGTCTTGCGCAGCTCTTCTTTCGTCTTTGGCGCGCGTTCGCGTAGAAGTTGCGTGAGGTATGTGCCCATCACGACGCCGTCGTCGGTTGCGATGCCAAATAGCGCGAGAAATCCAACCCAGACCGCCACGCTGAGATTGATGGTGTGAATCTGGAAGAGTCCGCGCATCTCGACACCGAAAACACTGAAGTCGAGGAACCACGGTTGACCGTAGAGCCAGATCAGCAGGAATCCCCCGCACCACGCTACAAACACTCCGGTGAAGATCAGGAAGGTTGTCGATACGGAGCGGAACTGGAAGTAGATCAGCATGAAGATGATGAACAGTGCGAGCGGCAAGACCAACGCGAGCGTCTTTGACGCCCGGAGCTGGTTCTCGTAGCTTCCGGCGAACTTGTAGCTCACGCCACGCGGCAGACTGAACTCGCCGCTGTCTATCTTCGCTTGCAGGTATTCCTGGCTTTGCTCAACAACATCCACTTCCGCGTAGCCATCCTTCTTGTCGAATACGACATAGCCGACGAGGAACGTGTCTTCGCTCTTGATGACCTGAGGGCCACGGATATACCGGATCTCCGCGAGTTCGGCTATCGGGATCTGCTGCCCACCTTTGCCGGGGACAAGGATCTTCTCCATGGCCTCGATGTTGTCTCGCAGTTCACGCTGGTAGCGGACACGTACGGGGAAGCGCTCGCGACCTTCGACGGTGTTCATGATCTTCTTGCCGCCGATGGCAATTTCGATCACGTCCTGGAATTTGCGGATGGGAACCCCATACCGCGCTAGAGCGCCCCGATCCGGGTGGATCTCCAGATACGGCTTCCCTACGATCCTGTCGGCGATTACGGCCGCCGGTTCTACGGCGGGCACTTCCTTGAGGTAACGTTCTATCTGGAGGCCGACTCGTTCGATGGTTTCCAAGTCCGGCCCTTTGACCTTTACGCCCATCGGCGCTCGCATGCCGCTTTGCAGCATGACAATTCGCGCTGCAATGGGCTGTAGCTTCGGTGCGGAGGTCGTGCCGGGAAGCTTCCCAGCTTTCACGATCTCTTTCCAGATGTCGTCAGGTGTGCGGATGTGATCGCGCCACTGTCGATAGGGTCGTCCCTTTGAATCGGGAATCAGTTCGTCGTGCGCATCGCGCAAGTACTCCCCTCGCTTCCGGTCATAGCGGAAGTTGATGCGGCGGCCGTCCTTGTCGCTGATGTATTCGGGCTTGTAGTTGATGACCGTTTCGATCATCGAGATGGGGGCGGGATCGAGCGGAGTCTCCGCACGACCCAATTTGCCGACCGCCGATTCTACCTCGGGGATGGACTCGAAGGCCATGTCCTGCTTCTCCATGATGTCGAGTGCCTCGCCAATCGAGGCATGCGTCATCGTGGTGGGCATCCAAAGGTATGATCCTTCGTCCAATGGGGGCATGAACTCCTTGCCCAGCCCCGGGAACTTGTGCGCCATGTACTGCGCGGGTGCCGTCCGCATGACGGCATTGGGCATCCAGCCGAAGACCTTCGGGAACCCGAGCCAGACCGTCGCGCCGAGGATCATCAGTATCAGAGGCACAGTCAGGAATGCAGCCTTGTGGTCAAGGCACCAGCGCAACAGCCGTGGGTACACGCGATGGAAGAGCCCGAAGAACAGCAGCATGCCGCCGATCGTCGCCGCCACGAAAACGAGGTTTCGTATCATCCCGCGTTCGGGGCCAAGGGGCTCCCAATACGTTGTCAGGATGAAACCCACGCCGATGATTGCGAGGATGCTTGCGGCAAGCGGGCCGAACCGCTTGAACCGCTCCGGTATCCTGCTCTCGGCCAAGTGGTATGCGCCGAGGCCGCACAGGATCACGCCTGCCCACCAAGCCGTCGTGAATCCGACGATGAGACCGGCGGCGATTAGCCCGATGAACAGGGCGGTTCGGACCTTCTTCCGAGTGATCTTGCCGCAGAAGGCCACGTATGCCGCAGGTGGGAGTACGGTCAGGGCAATCATGATTGAGGCCACGAGCGCAAATGTCTTGGTGTAGGCGAGCGGCTTGAATAGCTTGCCTTCGGCACCAATCATCGTGAAGACGGGCAGGAAGCTCACGACCGTAGTCAGTACGGCTGTCAGTACGGCACCGCCTACTTCACTCGCGGCGCGGTGGATGACTTCCATGCGCGATTCCTCCGGTGGCGCGAGTTGCAGGTGGCGTAGGATGTTCTCACAGATCACGATCCCCATATCGACGATGGTGCCGATGGCGATCACGATACCCGAGAGGGCAACGATGTTCGCCTGTACGCCAAAGAGCTTCATGCCGACAAAGCAGAGCAGTACGGCCAGCGGCAGCATGCCGCTGATGAGAATGCTGCTTCGCAGATGCATCACCATCACCAAGACGACGATGATCGTGACCAGGATCTGCTGGGCTATGGCCTCATTCAGCGTACCTAGTGTTTCGTAGATCAGACCTGTACGATCATAGAATGGGACGACTGTCACTTTGCTGATGGTCGCCCAGTCCGGCCATTGCTCGCGAGGCGTTCCGCGCAGGTGCGCGAGCCAGGCTTTCTGGTTCAGGCCTGTGTCCGTGTATGATTCGAAGCCGTTGTCTACCGCATAGGCATCGACGACCTCGCGGGGTGCGTCATCGGTATTGATCAATACCTTTGCCGGTAGAGCCTCGTGCGTCTCGGCAATCTTGGCTTTGACGTTGTTGATCACTTCGAGAGGGTTGTCGCCGTAACGTGCAACGACCACGCCGCCCACCACCGATGCTCCACCCTTGTCCAATGCACCGCGCCGCGTTGCAGGTCCGAGCGCAACGTTGGCCACCTGCCCAACCAGTACCGGTACGTTATCGCCGCCAACGGTGACCACGCTGCCGCGGATGTCTTCGAGATCCTTGATGAACCCGATGCCGCGGATGAAGTATTCCGTCCGGTTGATCTCAAGAGTCTTCGCCCCCACGTCGATGTTTGCAGACATGACGGCGTGGAAGACCTGATCGAGTGTGACGCCATAGGCGCGCATGGCGTCGGGGTCCACGTCGACCTGGTACTCTTTGACGTATCCACCTATCGACCCCACTTCGGCAACGCCATCGGCCGACAGCAGCCAGTAGCGGGCATACCAATCCTGTGTCGTTCGCAGTTCCTCCTGCCCCCAGCCGCCGGTTGGGTTGCCGTCGGGGTCGCGGCCTTCGAGCGTGTACCAGTAGATCTGGCCCAAGGCAGTGGCGTCGGGCCCTAGGGTTGGCTGTACCATCGGGGGGAGAGTGCCTGCGGGCAGGCTGTTCAGTTTTTCCAGGACACGTGTGCGTGACCAGTAGAACTCCACATCTTCCTTGAAGATGATGTAGATCGTGGAAAAGCCAAACATTGAGTAGCTGCGGATCGTCTTGACGCCGGGAATGCCCAGCAACGAAACGGTCAGCGGGTAGCTAATCTGGTCTTCGACGTCCTGCGGGGAACGTCCCATCCACTGCGTGAAGACGATCTGCTGGTTCTCGCCAATGTCGGGAATCGCGTCTACGGGCACGGGCGACCGCTGCAATCCTCCGACTTCCCACTCAAACGGTGCCACGAGCATCCCGGCGAGGATGATCGCAAACATGAACATGCCTACGACCAGCTTGTTCTCCAGGCAGAACCGAATCAGTTTGCCGATCAACGAACGTTGTTCGATGGTTGTCTCAGTGTTCATGACTACCCTCGACACGTTCCGGTTCTATGCCTTCTGCGCGCATCTTTTCGAGATGCTTCTCGGCTTCCTTCAGGAACGGCTCTTCGCAGCCGGGGCAGCAGAAGTAGACCCGCTTCCCTTTGTAGTCCACGTAGACATCCTTGTTGATCTCGCCGCCCATCACCGGACAGTGAGTCTGGGGACCGAGCTTGTCAGATTGGGCCGCTTGGGCTCCGTGGTGCGCATGTGCGCCGCCGCCACCTTCTGGGGTCATCATGCTCGGCTTGGCTCGGATTTGAAGCTCCGCGTCTATCTTGAAGGCCCCGTGCGTGACTACGCGTTCGCCTTCGGCGAGGCCATCCTCCACCAGGTAGTAGTCGCCCGCCCGTCGACCAAGGACGATCTCGCGCCCGTCATAAGTCGGCTTCTCTTTGTCGGCAACTTCCACATAGACGATGGCGCGCTTCCCTGTAAGCAGCGGAGCTGTTACGGGAATCACCAGCGGTTTATCGTCTTCGGCCGGTTCTTGCCCTACGTACCCAAGGCTTTCAGCACGCACAAGCGGCATGCCGCAGACATCACATTCCCCGGGCTCGTCTTTCACGACTTCGGGATGCATGGGGCTAATCCATTTCCCAGCCAGGGCTGCATCCATGATACGACCGGAAGTCGCAACATTTGCCTCTGCCACGGCCCGCACAAACATACCGGGCTTGAGCCGACCATCTTCGTTCGCCACATTCACACGCACCTTGACGGTGCGCGTGGTCTCGTTGAGTACGGGGTGGATGAAGGAGATCGTCCCGGAAAACGTCTCACCCGGATATGACTCGGCGCTGAACCTGACGCTCTGTCCGTACTTCAGCCACTGCAAGTCGGACTCGTAGGCGTCGAGGCTAACCCATATCTGCGAGAGGTCAGCAATCGTGTAGATGCGTGACCCTGTTTTGACATACATGCCTTCCTGCGCGTTCTTCTGAATCACGATCCCGCCCGTCGGGGCGTAGATCGTTATATGATCGTCTGCTGTGCCGCGTTGTTCGATGGCCTTGATCTGTTCGGGGGTGAGACCCCACAGACGAAGCTTCTCCCTTGTGGCCTCAACGGTGGCTTCCGTCGTCTCGCGAACGACCGCAACATCACTGTTCGCCAACTCCTTTGCGGCTCTGATTGCCTGAAGAAGCTCTTCTTGTGCGCTGAGCAGCTCGGGGCTGTAGAGTTCTACCATGTGATCGCCTTTGGCGACGCGGATCCCCGTGTAGTCGACGAAGAGGCGGTCGAGCCGCCCGGGCACCCAGGCGGTGATGTGTGACACCCGTGTTTCGTCGTAGTCGATCTTGCCGACCATACGCACCTCGGCGGACACAAAGCGGCGCTCAACCGGGGCTGTCTCGATTTCCATCAAGGCCTTGGCGGTTTCGCTCACTGACAGTTCACGCGGGCCTTCCTCATCGTCTGAACTGGAGTCAAGGGCGATGAGATCCATGAAGCAGATCGGGCACTTGCCGGGTTTCGGCAGTTTGATCTGTGGATGCATGGAGCACGTCCACACGCTTGGCTTTTCCGAGGCTACAGTCGAAGACTCCTCGTGATCCAGAGTTGCTGAATCAGGACTGGGGGCCGTGAGCCTTCCGGCACCAAACACCGTGAGCAGAACCGCTGTGAGCACTCCGGCCTTGTATACCGTTTGCTTCTTGAGCTTTGGTAGTTTCATGGGTCTCTCCT